>NZ_JBRRDY010000005.1:0-157015 GCF_056759935.1 Stenotrophomonas sp. STEN035 | reverse complement strand
GAGCCATGCTCGGCAGGGGTTTTACCGGTAACGCCTCTGCCGAGCATGGCTCGGCACTACAGATATCGCGGTTGCTACTGGCAGCTGAAGGCTTTGCGCGCGCCCTGGGTCTTGCCGACCATGCGGTCGCTCAGGGTCAGGGCGTTGTTGTTGAGGCGCCAGTCGTAGATCACGCTGAAGGCCAGAACACGCGCAACGTACTCGCGGGTTTCCTTGTAGCTGATGGTCTCGATCCAGAAATCCGGGTCGTAGTTCGGTCGCTGGCTTTGCCAGCGTGCGGTCGGCGTGGGGCCGGCGTTGTAGGCGGCGATGGTGACGTAGGGCAGGCCGTTGTACTTGTCCATCAGCTGACGCAGGTAGGCGGTGCCGATGGCGATGTTGGTATCCGAGTCGTACAGGCTGTCCGCACCGCCATAGCCGCTCAGGCCGATGCTTTTGGCCACGCTGGCGCCGGTGGCAGGCAATACCTGCATCAGGCCCATGGCGTTGGCCGGTGAGCGCGCATTCGGGTTGAAGATGCTTTCGGCGCGGATTTCCGCCGCAATCCAGGCCGGGTCCAATGCATTGCGGGCGGCTTCGCGGCGGATCGTGTCGTCGTGGTGCAGTGGGAAGCGCAGGTTGTACAGGCGCAACTCCTGCGGGCCTTTCAACGCAAACACCGCGCGGTCAAACCAACCGTTGTTGCTGGCTACTTCCACGGCGAGACGGCGCTGGCTGTCGTCGAAACGCGACAAGGCCTCCGCCCATTCGCGCGCGGCCCAGCTTGGGCGTTCGATCTTGAACAACTCGATGGCGCGCACGAGCGCCGGGTCACGGGCAACTACGGCTTTTGCCGCTGCGCTGTCGCCCGGATTCCATGGACACAGGTTGTAGGGCTGCTTGAGCTTGTCGGCGGCCAGGAAACCGTGGAAGGTCGGCTCGGTCGAGGCGGCGCGGTACAGCGCGGTCGCCTCGGCCGGTTTGCCGGTCTTCTCCAGCAGGCGGCCCTCGAACCAGCGCCAGCGCGAATCGTTGCGCTGGCTGGCCGGCATCTTGCGGATGGCGGTCAGTGCCGCCGGCCAGTCGCCGCGCGCCATCGCTTCGCGGGTGCGCCACTCGTGCAGGCGTTCGTCATAGGCCGATTCGGGTACGGCGGCCAGTCGCCGCGCCGAATCCGGCAGGTAAGAGGCCACCGTCCACAACGCGATCTCGTACAGCACCTGGCCTTGCTGCTGGGCGCTCAGGGCGAGCGCCTGCGCGTACTGCGGCAGCTGCAGCTCGGCGGCGCCGGGGTCGGCCTTGGCCAGCTTCTGCAGGCCGTCGACGGCGATGCGGCGGCTGCGCTCGTTCTTCGGCCAGTTCAGGGCGCGCGCGTCGGGCTTGTCGACGAAGGCTGCGTAGTCATTGGCCTGGGCAAGCTCGGTAGCTGGCAGGCCACGTGCGGCGGCGCGCATCACCGCCGCTTGCTGTGCATCGGCAGCAGCGTCGATGCGTTCCCAACGCAGCGCCGGGGTCAGGCCGCCACGGCTGGCGAGGACTGCAAACACCGGATCACAGCCATCGGGCAGCGACTTGCCGGCGCTGCGCCATACAGACTGGGCGTCGCTGGTCCATTGCGCATCGGCCTTGCCGGTGGCTTGGCGTGCATTGAGTTCAGCACATCGCAGGCCGGGATCGCTGCTGGTTTTCCAGTTGGCCAGCAGGGTCGGCCAGTCCTGGCGACGGGCGAGGGCGGGCAACCAGGCCGAACGGAAGCTCTCGGCGACGGCCTGGCCCTGGTAGCGCTTCAGAAAGTCCTGCGCCTGCGTATTCGGCAGCGTGTCGATGTTGCGACGCAAAGCGCTGAACTCCAACCAGCCATACAGCGGGTGGTTGCGCAGTGGCGCGGTCGCATTGGCATCGAACTGCCCACGTTCGGCGTTGTCGATGGCGGAGCGCATCGCGGTGCGCTGTGCGTCCAGGTTCTGGGCTTGGACGCAGGCGCTGAGCAGCGCGGCGAGGGTGGCCAGAGGCAGCAGGAGGATTTTATTCATGGCGGAAGGATAACGGCCACAGCGTCAACGGCAGAGCAGCAGCCCGACCCGCACATGAACAAGCGCGTCGCCGCCACGCAAATGGAAGCTGAACGGAAACCACGGCATTGCTGGAAACCCTTGGAAGCAGGCGTAGCTTCGATGGCGAGGCAGCCGGCCTCGCCCTGGGGGAACTGGAATGGCATTCAGTGCAGCAGGCAATAGCGGGCGTCCATTGGCCGATATCAACGTGACACCTCTCGTCGACGTGATGTTGGTGTTGTTGATCATTTTCATTGTGACCGCGCCGATGGTGTCGGTGCCGATCCCGGTGGATCTGCCACAACGAACCGACAAGATCGTGCAGCGCGTCGAGCCGCCACCGCCGATCGAGTTGCGGGTGGATGCATCCGACCAGCTCTTCTGGAACGGCGAGTTGCTGGCGATAGGCGACTTGCAGGCCCGGCTGCAGGCTCAGGCCGATCTGCATGAGGGCAACCAGCCCGAGCTGCGCATCGACGCCTCGCCGGATGCGCAGTACCAGGTGATGGCCAAGGTGTTGGCGGCGGCCAACAACACGCACATGCAGCGTATTGCCTTCATCCAGTAGCGTGCCGCGCGTGGCAGGAATCAACCAGTCGATGTACTGGTTGATTCCTGTCCAGCGGCGATGGTGGCCGCACCGCCACGCAGGTCCGGCGACATCATTGGATCTGCCGCCCATCGCCATTTCGCCCAAGCGTTTGCAGCAGCGGCCGAATACACTAGCGGGATGCAAAATTCCCGATTCGCATCGCTGTTGCCGGTGCTGGCGGTACTCGGCTCGGTGACCTCGTTGTCGATCGGCACGTCCTACGCCAAAAACCTGTTTCCCATCATTGGTGCGCAAGGCACCAGCGCGTTGCGCGTGGGCTTTTCGGCGCTGTTCCTGTTGCTGCTGTGGCGGCCATGGCGCTGGCATACCAGCCGCGCCGATGGCGCAGCGATCCTGCGCTATGGGCTGACGCTTGGGCTGATGAACCTGCTGTTCTACATGGCGTTGCGCACGATTCCGTTCGGGATTGCCGTTGCCATCGAGTTCACGGGTCCACTGGCGGTGGCGATGTTCTCCTCGCGGCGGCCGATTGATTTCGTCTGGGTCGGCTGTGCGCTGGTCGGGCTGGTGCTGCTGTTGCCGCTGGATGGTGGCCAGGCGCTGGACCCGGTCGGGGTCATGTATGCCTTGGGCGCTGCATTCTGCTGGGCGCTGTACATCATCTACGGCAAGCGCACCGGCCATCTGCATGCCGGCCACAGCGTGTCATTGGGCTTGCTGGCGGCGTCGCTGGTGGTGGTGCCGGTCGGTGTTGCGCATGCCGGCATGGCGCTGCTGGAGCCGAAGATTCTGCTGGCCGGTTTCGTGGTGGCGGTGGTGTCCAGTGCCATCCCGATGTCACTGGAAATGATGGCGCTCAAGCGCCTGCCCAAGGAAACCTTCGGCATCCTGATCAGCATGGAGCCGGCAGTGGCTGCGCTGTGGGCATTGCTGTTGCTGCACGAGCACCTGACCGGCCTGCAGTGGCTGGCGATTGGCTGCACGGTGTTGGCATCGGTGGGCAGTACCTTGACCGCGCGACGGCGGCCACCACCCGCCGCAGTGGCAGGCTGAGCCTGCGCTCAGCGCAGGCTGTCGACAGGGACTTCGACTTCCATTTCCACGGCCAGATGGTCCGAGTGCGCGGCAGGAACGGCGCGGGTGTCGAGCATCTTCAGGTTGTCGGAAATCAGGATGTGGTCGATGGCGCGGTCCGGGCCCCAGCTGGGGAAGGTCGGCACCAGGCAGCTCGGTGGCTGCAGCCGGGTCTTGTGGTACAGCACGCGCATTTCCGGGCGGTCGGCCATGCAGTTGAAGTCGCCCATCAGTACCGCGTTCGGATGGTCGGCCAACAGGTCGGAAATGAAGTCCAGCTGTGCCAGGCGTGAGCCGGTGCCCAGTGACAGATGTGCCACCGCCACGGTCAGGCCTTCCTTGCCATCGCCATAGCGCGCCAGCAGCACGCCGCGGCCGCCGATGCGGCCGGGCAGGGCGTGGTCCTGTACTTCTACCGGTTCCAGTCGGCTCAGCAGGCCATTGGCGCTGGAGGCCACGCCGCCCATGCGGCGATTGGGCTGGTGTGCCCAATAGTTGAAACCAGCGCGTTCGGCCAGGTAATGGGTCTGGTTGGTGAAGCCCGAGCGCAGGCTGCCCGGATCGGCTTCCTGCAGGCCGACGATGTCGCGGCCGCTGGCCAGTTTGGCAATCGCGTCCAGGCTGGAGCGCTTCTGCCCTGCGGGCAAGGCGTGCGACCAGCTACGGGTTACGTAGTCACTGTAGCGGCGGGTGCTGGAGCCGGCCTGGATATTGGCGGTCAGCAATCGCAATGTCTGGGTAGGGGATTTCACGACGGGTCGAACTCAAGGGCCTCGTTGCCGAGGCCCTTGATACCTCACTTGGCGTTGGCGGCGCGTTCGCGCGCGATCAGGTGGTCGGCAATGCGGAGCATGTCTTCATAGCCCTTGCCCTTGACCAGGTACTTGCCGTTGATGATCAGCGACGGGGTACCGGCGATCTTGCTGCGCTGGGCGAACTGCTTGCCACGGTTGACCTTGGCGGCGACGCCGAAGCTGCCCATGGTGTCGGCGAAGGTCTTGGGATCAACGCCGTACTTGCCGTAGAAGTTGGCGATGTCCTGGACCGAATCGCTGCCGCGCTCGCCCTTCAGGGTCTGCTCGATGTGGATGGCTGAGTACAGCGCGTCGTGGGTCTTTTCCTGCACACCCAGAGTTTCAGCGGCGTAGAAGGCGCGCGCGTAGTTGTCCCAGGTACCGCCAAAGGCGGCCGGCACGTAGACGAAGCTCACGTCCGAAGGCAGACCGGCCTTCCACGAGCTGATCAGCGGCTGGAAGCGGGCGCAGGCCGGGCAGACATAGCCGAAGATCTCAGCCACTTCGACCTTGCCGGTAGCCGGCTGGAACGGCTGGCCGCCTTCGATGGCGACATAGTCGGTGCCGGCGACCGGCTCCGGGCCGACCAGGCGGGCCTGTGCCGGGACCGGGGTAGCCGGAGCGGCGTCGGTGGCAGCCGGAGCGGCGGTAGCGCCTTCAGCGGCGGCACCTTCAGCGGCCGGGGCCGGGGTGGCAGCCGGAGCGGCTTCGGTTGCGGCCGGGGCTGCCGGAGCGGTGGTATCAGCAGTGCCGTCCTGGGCTTTGCAGGCAACCATCAGCGGCAACAGGGCGGTCAGGGCCAGGGCGAAGCGGATCTTCATCGGGAGGGGTCTCCAGCAGGGTGTGTTTGGGGCGCCGGGCAGTGAGACTGCAACCGGCGCGCAGGGACGCATTATGTGCGTATTCGGCTGAACAGGTGGCCCGGCTCAGCCGGGCTTCAGCCGAGGTTTCAGCCGCGGCTGGCGGCGCTGCGTTCGCGTGCCACCAGGGCACCGGCAATGCGCAGAGTGTCATCAAAGGTCTTGCCCTTGACCAGGTACTTGCCATTGACGATCAGCATCGGCGTGCCGGTGACCTTGACCCGCATGGCGAAGGCGCGGGCGTACTTGACCTTGTCTTCCACCTGCGGGCTGCGCAGGGCTTCGACAAAGCGCTGCGGCTGCACGCCGTACTGCGCATAGAAGGTTGCCAGTTCGTCGGGCGAGACGTTCTGCGCTGGCAGGCTGCCCTGCACATGCAGCGCCTTGAACACGTCGGCATGGCTGCGCTGGCGTACGCCGACCTGTTCGGCGGCATAGAAGGCACGTGCGTAGGAATCCCAGTAGCCGCCAAATGCTGCCGGCACCGGGGTAAAGCGCACGTCGGCTGGCTGCTTTGCAACCCAGGCTTCCAGCTGCGGCTCGAAGTGGGCGCAGTGCGGGCAGGTGTAACCAAATACCTCGACGACCTCGATCTTGCCGGCCAGCGGCGCAAACGGGCCCGGCTCGGCGATCAATTCATAGTCATCGCCTTCGACCAGCGCGGTAGGGGCGGCGGCACAGGCCGAGAGCGGGGCTATTGCCAGCAGCATCAGCAACAGTCGGGGGAACAACTTCATCGTGGTGAGTCTCCGTTGGAAAAACAGACGCCGACCTCGCGGCCGGCGTGTCTGCTTGGGGCAGTTGCCGGGTCGCCGGAGCGACCGGCGGGTATCAGGGTTGCGCGGCGGCGGTGGCTACCGCGGCATCGTTGGCTCGATCATGCAGGCCCTGGACGTAACTGGCCAGCGCCTGGATCTCCTGCCCGGTCAGCGCGTGGCTGATCTGGGCCATGATCTTGAACTGTGCGGCATCCGTCTCGCCGGTCTGACCAGATTGGTAGCGCTGCAGACGTTGCGCGACGTAGCCTGCATGTTGGCCGCCGATGTGCGGATACGCCGGGCCCGGGTTGCCGGCGCCGGTTGGGCCATGGCAGGCGATGCAGGCCGGGATGTTGCGGCTGGCGTCGCCGCCGCGGTAGAGCTTCTGGCCGACTTCGAAGAACTTCATGTCCTTGTACGGGCCTTCGCTGACCACGGCGTCATCGGCCACACCGGCACCGGACTTCTGGGTGGCGAAGAAGGCACCGATATCGCGCATGTCCTGCGGGGTAAGCCCTTCCATGAAGGGCAGCATCGCGGCGACTGCGCCTTCGGTGCGCTGGCCGCTGGCGATCAGGGCCATCTCCTTGGCGATATAGCGCTCGCTCTGACCGGCCAGGCGCGGATAGATCTCCACGGCCGAGTTGCCGTCGGCGCCGTGACAGGCCGCGCAGGTTGACGCTTTGGCCTCGCCGGCCTTGGCATCACCGGGTTTGGTCTTGCTGAAGTCGATCTCCAGCGAAGCGGTTTGTACGGGCGCATTGTCCGGCACGGGGGTAACCGAGCTCTGGGCAAAGGCGACGGCGGCGATTACGGGGACTACCAGTGCTGCAACGGCAAGAACACGAGCATGGCGCATGCTGAAGCTCCGTGTGGACCGGGCCGGGCGGGGCTTTCCGCCGGCATCGCCCGGATTATCAACGGCGTTTTGCGGCACGGTCAACGCAGCAGTGCAGCAAAATCGGCCGGCTCGGTGGTCCCGGGACAGCGGCCAGGCCGACGCGCGGCGCCGCAACATGCGATCCTATGCATATGTCATTGCTCATCGAACGCGCCCGTTACCACCTTTCCGCCCACAATTCCCGGCAATTGCCGCCGGATCTGGGGGCCGAAGTGGCATTTGCCGGTCGCTCCAACGCCGGCAAGTCCAGCGCGCTCAACGCGCTGACCCGCCAAAACTCACTGGCCCGCGTCTCCAAGACCCCCGGCCGCACCCAGCAGCTGGTGTTCTTCGAGGTAACCCCCGAGGCGCATCTGGTCGATCTGCCCGGTTACGGCTACGCCAAGGTGCCGCTGGACCTGCAGGCGCACTGGCAGGCCTTCATTGACCAGTACTTCCGCACCCGCAACGCGCTCAAGGGCCTGGTGGTGGTGATGGACATCCGTCATCCGCTGAAGGACTACGACCGGCAGATGCTGGGGTATGCAGTACAGCGCGGCCTGCCGGCGCATGCGCTGCTGACCAAGGCCGACAAGCTGGGCCGTGGCCAGCAGATGCAGACCCTGCAGAAGGTGCGCAAGGAGCTGCATTCGATTTTTGGTGACACCGTCAGCGTGCAGACCTTCTCCGGCGAATCCCGCCAGGGCGTGGACGAAGCGCGCGGCATCATCGGCGGCTGGCTGGGCTTGAACCCGCCGGCAGCCGAAGGCGCAGCGCCTGTAGGAGCGGCGTAAGTCTTGTAGGAGCGGCGTAAGCCGCGAAGCTGATGGTCCATCAGACTTGAGGGCATGGAGAACGCCGCCTTGATCAGGGTGGCGTTTTTGTTTTTGTGGGTTTTGCTTGTTACTGGATCAGAAGCCAAAGCCAAAGCCAAAGCCAAAGCTCCCCTCACCCCTACCCCTCTCCCGTAAACGGGAGAGGGGACAGCAACGTCAACAGCAATATCCAAGCCCAAAGCCCAAACCAAGCTCTCCCCTTCGCTGCGCGAAAGGGAGGGCTTCAAGCCCCTCTCCCTCCGGGAGAGGGGTTGGGGTGAGGGTAGGGGGTATCCCTCAATGTCACTTCAACGGCGAAAATTCACCCGGCACCCACGCAAACGCTTCGCCTTCGCGGCGCACATGCCCCAGACCCGGGAACGGCAGGTGTGCACCGGCCACCCACCAGCCCTTGTCGGATGCTTCCGCCATCAGCCTGCGGCGGCTGGCAATGGCAGCGCTACGGTCGCTGTCGGCTTCAAATGCGGCGTCGGGACGGGCGAACTGCACCGCATGGAAGTGCACGATGTCGCCCCACACCAGCAGCTGCTGGGCACTGTCGCCCTCAAGCAGATACGAGACATGACCCGGGGTATGGCCGTGGCTGTCCAACGCGGTGATCCCTGCCGGAAGAGGCTCGCCCGAACCGAACCGGTGCAATTTGCCGGCGGCCACATAAGGCGCCACCGCATTGCGGGCCAGGCCAAACGCGAACCGCAGCGGCTGCGGGGCGGTGGCTTCGCTGGCCGGATCGAGCCAATAGGCGGCATCGGCCTGCGACAGCCATACCATGGCTTTCGGGAAGGCCGGCTTGCCCTGCGCATCCAGCAGGCCGCACATATGGTCCGGATGGGCATGTGTCAGCAGTACATCATCAACGTCGGCGGGGTCGTAGCCGGCGGCGCGCAGGTTGCCCAGCACCTGCCCAAGTCCCGGGCCGAAGCATTGCGCAGTGCCGGTGTCGATCAGGCTCAAATGATCGCCGCGTTGCACCAGATAGGCGTTGACTGCGGTTTGCAGGCCTTTGCCATCTTCCGGGACATAGCCATGCTCCAGCAGACGGGTGACTGCACCGGGATCAATGCCGACCAGTTCCTTGCGGCCCAGTGCTACCGTGCCGTCGAACAAGGCAGTTACCTGCAGTTCGCCGATCTGCTGGTGATAGACACCGGCAACCTGCTGCTGCACGACATGCGTGCTGCGCGCCTGCGCAGCGCAACTGACAGCAAGGATCAACAAGGCGGCTAGACGGTAGTGGGGGCGGATACGCATGGGGGTTCCTGCAGATACGGCTGTGCCGCGGGAACTCAATGCTGCGCTGGAGTGCCGCTGCGTTTCGCTCACAATGCTGCGCGAAACGCTCGCATCGCGATCAGCTGTTGCCAATTGCCGCAGGCTCCAGGCCGTAGCGCGCGGCGAAGCGCTTGTTGAAGCTACCGAGCGAACGATAGCCGGCGCGCGCTGCCACGGTCTTCAGCGGCAGTCGCGTGGTGTAAAGCAGCTGCATGGCATGCGCCAGCCGCGCATCGGTCACCAGCTCGCGCACACTGAGTTGTTCGCCAGCCAAACGCCGCCGCAAGGTGGCACCACTGATGCCCAGGTGCGATTCGAAATCACGGGACTGCCAATCGCGTTCTGGCTGCGCGGCAACCAGGTCGCGGATGCGGTCGCCAAGACCGGGTTCGGGTGCGGCGAGCAGGCTGCCATGGCCACGACGGCAGAACGCCACCACCAGTGCGGCGAGGGCCAGTCGCGCCTCGGTGTACTGGCCGTTCTGCAATGCCTGCCGCCATTGCAGCAGGGCGTTGCCATGTTCGGCCAGCGGCAGGCGCGCCAGCGCGTGGCCGGCATCGGGCAGGTCGTCAGTCCACAAGGCGCGGGCGGCTGCCAGCACTTCCGGGCATAGCGGCACGATGGCACTCAGATACAGGCCACTGTGCGGATCGGGAATATTGACCACGTCGATGCGGCTGCGCCGGGTGATCAGGAACAGATCGCCAGGGCCGAATTCCAGCGACTGCTGCGCGGTGCGGGCCTGCTTGCGTCCCTGCAGCAGGATGGCGAACTGTGGCTGTGGGATGTCCACCGAGCTGGCACCGTGCTCGCGCCGTGCGGTGATGCAGGCATAGCCTTCGGCGCGTTGGCAGTCGACCAGTGAGGACAGCTGGGCCAGCAAGTTGAGCGTGGGATCGGCTTCGGTATTCATCGCTTACACCGTGATCTGGAACAGGTGGCCGATGGCGGCGGCTGCGGCCATTGCCAATGCGCCCCAGAACACTACCCGCAACGCACCGCGCATCATCGGTGCGCCGCCTGCGCGTGCTGCCAGTGCGCCGGTGATGCACAGTCCGACCAGCGTGGCGGCGGTGGTTATCTCCGCGACCCGTGCATGCGGAGCCAGCAGCGCGGTCAGCACTGGCAGGGCCGCGCCGATGATGAAAGCACTGGCCGAGGCTGCCGCCGCCTGCAGCGGCCGGGCCCGCAGTTCCTCGGTGATGCCCAGTTCGTCGCGCGCATGGGCGGCGAGGGCGTCGTGGGCGGTCAGCTGCTCGGCAACCTGCTGGGCAAGCTCGGGGCTGAGCCCGCGACGGCGATAGATGCCGGCCAGTTCCTGCAGTTCGCTATGCGGGTCTTCGTGCAGCTCGCGGCGCTCCATGCTCAGGTCCGCATGTTCGGCATCGGCCTGGGACATCACCGAGACATATTCGCCGGCCGCCATCGACATGGCGCCGGCGACGGTGCCGGCGATGCCGGTGGCCAGGATGGTCGAGGCGCTGGCACCGCCAGCGGCAACGCCAACCACCAGGCCGGCGACCGAGACGATGCCGTCGTTCGCACCCAGCACGGCGGCGCGCAGCCAGCCGACGCGGTTTGACCGGTGGGTTTCACTATGGTGGGCGCGGCTCATGCCTACAGTGTAGGACCAGTGCCCAGTCAGCCGCGGAATGACTCGCAAGTGCAGCTCCGGCGGCGGTCAAGTCTGCTTTTTTAGGACGCTGAAAACCGCTGCCGTGACACGATGGCAATGTGCGCCGATATATAGTGCGCCCTTGCGATGGCGGGGGCTGGCCCCCACCTTCCCGCCCTGACCAGAATTCTGCGAGCCTGCCCTTGTCGAGCCCGAGCCACGTCGCTGATACACCCATCACCCACCGCGACCAGCTGGTCCAGAGCATCGCGTCGGGTGAAAAACCCAAGTCGCAATGGCGGATCGGCACCGAGCACGAGAAGTTCGGCTTCCGCCTGGATGACCTGCGCCCGCCGACGTTTGAAGGCGAGCGCGGCATCAATGCGGTGCTCGATGGGCTGACCCGCTTTGGCTGGGAGCCGGTGCAGGAGAACGGCAATACCATCGCGCTGCTGCGTGACGGTGCCTCGGTGAGCCTGGAGCCTGCCGGGCAGCTGGAGCTTTCAGGCGCTGCGTTGGAAACCCTGCATGAAACCTGCGTGGAGACCGGCAGCCATCTCAACGAAGTGGCGCAGGTGGCCAGTGAGCTGCAGCTGGGTTTCCTCGGCATGGGCTTCCAGCCCAAGTGGGCACGTGCGGACATGCCGTGGATGCCCAAGGGCCGCTACCAGATCATGAAAAGCTATATGCCCAAGGTCGGCTCGCTCGGCCTGGACATGATGACCCGCACCTGCACCACCCAGGTCAACCTTGACTACGCCAGCGAAGCGGACATGGTGAAGAAGTTCCGCGTGTCCTTGGCCCTGCAGCCGATCGCCACTGCGCTGTTCGCCGATTCGCCGTTCACCGAAGGCAAGCCCAACGGCTACCTGAGCTACCGCTCGCACATCTGGACCGATACCGATCCGGACCGCACCGGCATGCTCGATTTCGTGTTCGAGGATGGCTTCGGTTACGAGCGTTACGTCGACTATCTGTTGGACGTGCCGATGTATTTCTCTTACCGCGACGGCATCTATCACGATGCCAGCGGGCAGAGCTTCCGCGATTTCCTGCAGGGCAAGCTGCCGGTGTTGCCGGGCGCGTTGCCGACCCTGCGCGACTGGTCGGACCACACCACGACGGCGTTCCCGGAAGTACGGCTGAAGAAGTATCTGGAAATGCGCGGCGCCGACAGTGGCCCGTGGAGCCGCATCTGCGCGCTGCCGGCATTCTGGGTTGGCTTGTTGTATGACGAGACCGCGTTGGATGCGGCGTGGGACCTGGTCAAGGATTTCAGCCTGGCCGAACGCAACGTGCTGCGCGATGGTGTGCCCAGGCACGCGATGAACCTGCCGTTCCGCAATGGCACGGTGCGTGATCTGGCCCGTGAAGCCTTGGCGATTTCGTACGATGGCCTGCGCCGTCGTGCCGCGCTCAATGCCGATGGTCAGGATGAAACGCGCTTCCTGGATGTGCTGCAGGAGATCGTGGATTCGGGCAAAACCGCGGCCGAGCGCAAGCTGGAGCTGTTCCATGGGCGTTGGAATGGTAGCGTGGATCCGTTGTTCGGTGAATTTGCGTACTGACTGAGTGTGATCGAGGCGCGGTGAGGGCTTAGCCTTTCGCCTTGGTTGTCGCCTTGGTTGTCGCCTTGGTTGTCGCCTTGGTTGTCGCCTTGGTTGTCGTTTTTGCCTTTGCTTTTTTGCCGTCATTCCCGCGAAGGCGGGAATCGCTCTGGCGTTGGCTTGCGCGTCAAGAAGCGAAGGACCTTGCGGAAGGCAAGGGCAGACGTCATTACCGCCAGCGCGGGAATGACGAGCCTGAGGAGCGATTACCGCCAGCGCGGGAATGACGAGCCTGAGGAGCGATTCCCGCCTGCGCGGGAATGACGAGCCTGAGGAGCGATTCCCGCCTGCGCGGGAATGACGAGCCTGAGGAGCGATTCCCGCCTTCGCGGGAATAATAGAACTGGCGTATTGCTAGACTGCAGCCTCACCCTCTGGAGTCAGGCGCATGGGCAGCACGGCAGAAGAAATCGTCTTCTATACCAACCCGATGTCGCGCGGGCGCATCGTGCGCTGGATGCTGGAGGAGTTGGGCCAGCCGTATCGCACGGAAGTGCTGGAGTACGGCCAGAGCATGAAAGGTTCGGACTTCCTCGCCATCAACCCAATGGGCAAGGTGCCGACCATCGTGCACCGAGGCGTGGTGGTGACCGAGGCTGCGGCGATCTGCGCCTATCTGGCCGATGCCTTCCCCGCTGCAGGGCTGGCGCCAGCCTTGGATGATCCACTGCGTGGCAGCTACCTGCGCTGGTTGTTCTTCGCCGCCGGACCGGTGGAAGCCGCTGTCAGCGCCAAGGCGCTGGGCCTGCTTGCGCCGCTGGAGAAGGCCGGCACCGTGGGCTATGGCAGCTTCGAGCAGACCATCGATACCCTGGAGCAGGTGGCCGCATCGGCGTCGCCGTGGCTGCTTGGCGAGCGCTTCAGTGCGGCCGATGTCTATGTCGGCAGCCAGATCGTGTGGGGACAGATGTTCAAGAGCATGCCTGCGCGCGACGCGTTTGCAGCGTATGGAGAGCGCCTGCGCGGCCGCCCGGCCTGGCAACGTGCAAGCGCGTTGGATGATGCGCTGATCCCGCCGCGCGGCTGATGCGCAGGTCCTTGCTCTGCTTGGTCCTGCTGGTCGGTGCGGCCAGTGCCGTGACCGCTGCTGCGGCAGAACTGGCGTCGCTGGACTGGCTGCTGGGCAACTGGCAGCGCACGGGCATGGCAGCCGGCACCAGCGGCGCTGAGCAATGGCATCGGCAGGCGGATGCGCTGGAAGGCGAGGGTCGCAGCTATCGGCAAGGCGAACTGCGGTTCCAGGAGCGTCTGCGCATCATCGATGAAGGCGGGCAGCTGTACTACGTCGCCGATGTTGCAGGGAACCCCGCACCGGTCAGGTTCGCACTGGTGGAGCAGGGCGCGCAGTCGGTGGTGTTCGAGAACCTCCAACATGACTTCCCGCAACGGATCGCCTATCAGCGTAATGGCCGGCAGCTGACGGCCACAGTATCCGCTGGCGAACACGTGCAGGTGTTCGAGTTCGAGCAGGCCGCGCCGCCTGCTGACTGAGTGGCGGCCAAGCTCACGGCCCCCACGTTAGAATCCGGGCTCCGTGATGAAGGGACGCCCGGTGTCGCCATTCAACCTGTTCCAGCGCCTGTCGCAGGCGCCAACCAATCCGAAGGCCGAGCCGGTGGCGCGCACCTTCGATGTGGCCGAATTGTATGAAGGACCGGTGCAGTTGGCCGGCGCCGCGGATGCCGCGCCGCTGGCGTTGGACGAGAAGTTGCGCCAGGCCTATTTCTGGATCGTCAACAACGCCATCATCAGCCCGCATTACGACATCGAGTACCACGCCGGTCCGTCGGCCAGCTTCAATGTTGGCGATACCCGCCGCCAGCTGACCTTGCCCTCGGCGCAGAGCTATTCCAGCTACGTGCTGCTGCCGCTGCTGACCTTCGCCACCCGCCGCAAATGCCTGTTCGTTGGCGGTCCCGGCCGTGGCAAGACCGCCAGCGCGATCCTGATGGGCGTGCTTGCCGGTTACCCGGTGCGCGAGGTGCGCCGCGCAATGCAGCACGGCCACCCGCAGATGACCATTGCCGACCTGCTCGGCAATCCGCTGCCGGCCGACCTGGTCGCCGCGCAGGACATGTCGCAGATCCGCATTGCCTGGCGCAGCTGGCTGGGCATGCGGGTCAAGATCATCGACGAGTACAACCGCATCCCCACCCGCACCCAGAGCGCCTTGTTGACGGTGATGGGGGACAACTACGCCGAAGTGCTCAACCAGGTCTACGAATGCCCGGAGTCGGCGTGGTACCTCACCGCCAACGACGACCGCGGTGGCGGCACCTACCAGGTGATCGAGGCCCTGCGCGACCGCATCGACGTGGTGGTGCAGGCGCTGGCCTTCAACCCGCGCTTCCTCGAAGAGATGCTGCTGCGCATCGAGCAGAACATCCGTCCGGAAGAAGTGGTGCCGCGCGAGATCATCTTCAGTGAGGAGGAAGGCGATCAGATGCTGCAGCAGATCCGTGCGGTGGAGGTACCGCAGGATGTGCGCAGGCGCATTGAGTTCTTCAGCAGCCAGTTCGAGTTGATGGAAACCGCGGGTGCGCAGTTCGAATACCTGACCAAGGACACCGTGCGCCTGGCCGGCGTCGACTGGGCCCAGGCGATTGCTGCTGATTCCGGCCGTGATCGCATGAAGGACCTGGGCTGCCAGACCCGCAATGGCTTGTCGGTACGCAACCTGATGACCTTGCTGATGTTCGCCAAGGCGTTGGCCTGGTTCCGTGGCAATGCCGCAGTCGCGCTGGACGACGTGCGCCAGGTATTGCCGTTCGTGCTCAACGACAAGCTGCAACCGGATCTGGACGCGCCGTTCTTCGCGCTGCCGGAAAACGCCGCTTACCGCAGCGACCGGCTCAGCTGGCTGCGCTGGTTGCTGGACAGCTCCAATGCCGAGTACGACCGCCTGGACCTGGACCGCAACGATCCGGTCGGCGAGCTGTCCGCGCAGTTCGCGCGCGGCCTGGATGGCGTCAGCGAGCGCGAGACGCGTGCGCGTCTCACGCGCATCGAACGGCTGGTGGAGGAACGGGTGAAGGGCCGCAAGCTCTACGGTCATCTGTACGACGACCTGCTCAAGCTCAAGTACCTGCACCAGCGCTATACCAATTACCTGCATTGGCAGCAGGCGCGCTGAGGTGCTGTCACCCGCACTGACCGGCCTGCTGGCATCGCGCCGCAGCCTGCTCAACCAGCAGGTTGCCGAAGCGCGGCAGCGCTGGCCAAATTTGGACACCGCAGCGTTCTCCATCTTCGTCGCGCAGACGCTCGACCCCTTGTGCCTGGCGCTCGCCGCAGCGGACGAAGCCGCAATGCCGGCGGCCACCGAAGCGGCCTTCGAGCTGGGCCTGGAACTGGTGGCGCAGGGGCTTGCAGGCCCGGCAGCTCGCCTGCCGTGGGTGGATGCGGCGTGGCAGCAGCTGGCAGTGCCTGCTGCAGCACTGATCGCAGCTGCACCGCTGGCGACACTGGGCGCACTCAGCAATGCGGTCGTGCGCATGCATGAGGTGCCGGGCGTGCGCATTGACGCGTGGCTGCAGCGCATGGCCGCATTGGCGCCGCGCTGCGACAGCACGGCGGCCTTGCGCAGCGTCGGTGCGCTGCGTGCGTGGCAGGCGGGCATGGCGCATCTGCGCGAGGCAGCGTTGGCGCAGGCCGATGGTCTGCCTGTCGCCTTGGCTGCAGAAGCGATGGGCGTCGACGAAATGCAGTGGCCGTCGCTACGCAGCCAACTCTGCAGCGAGCGCTGGTGGCACCCGCAGGGCGCAGCGGCGAGCGTACAGGGGCAGACGGTGGGTGGCTTCAGCGGGCTTGGCGGCCCTTTCGTCGCGCCGCCGGAGCTGCGCGCCAGCGCGGAAGGTTTCATCGCATGTAGCGGCGACCGCCATTACCTGCTGATTGCCGATGCCTTTGGTGGCGTGGTGTTGCCGGCCAGTGCAGCAGAGTTTGCTGCCGCGCGGGTCACGCCGGCCGCGCAGCTTTCGATCGACAACCAGGGCGCGCGTATTGGCACGACGGCCATCGCTTACGCCGCACCCGCTGATGGCCTTGTGGCGGTGGCTGGGCCGGCGGGTATCGCACTGTATTCGCCGTGGTCGCACCACGTGCGCCTGCTACCGGGCGTGGCATGAGCAGCACCGAGCAGGAAAGCCTGCTGGCCAACTGGCGCGCCGCTTGGCCGCTGGCGCTGGCCGACTGGAGCCGTTTCACCCGTTTGCAGGATCCGCGCCTGTGCGCCAGCAGCGTCGAGGCGGCGAAGGAGGGCCTGACCGGCAGCTTCGCGATGATCCGCCTGGCCGACCAGCGGGTGGTGATCGATCTGCCACAGGTGCAGCGCTTGGGGCTGCAGGATCACGCCCGCGAAATCCTCGCCCACGAGATCGGCCATCACGTGCTGGCACCTGCGACCGCAACGGATCACGCGCGGCTGCTGGCGCGTATCCATCGCGCATTGCCGACATTGGAAGCGCACGCGCCGATGGTCGCCAACCTCTATACCGATCTGCTGATCAACGATCGCCTGCAACGCCAATGTGGCCTGCGCATGGCCGACATCTACCGGCGTCTTGCCACCGGCGCCAGCGGCAGTTCGCCGCTGTGGCAGCTGTACATGGGCATCTACGAGCAACTGTGGCAGCAGCCCGCCGGCAGCCTCGGCGGGCCAGCGCTGGAAGCTGCAGGCCTGCGCGGCGATGCCTGGCTGGGCGCACGGGTGATCCGCACCTATGCCGGCGAGTGGATGGAAGGTGCCAGCCGTTTCAGTGCCTTGTTGTTGCCGCACTTGCTGGAGACGATCAGTGACGCGCGCGTCGACGCGCTGATGGATACCCGCCATGCCGGCCGCGGCAGTCAACCGGTGGGACTGGACCGGCTGGAAGAAGACGAACTCGCACCGGTGCTGCATCCAGCATTGGATCCGCGCATCACTGGCGAGGACGAGGCTGGCGTAGCAGACGTGGTGGCGGAGGACGCATTGCCAACCAGCGCACCGGGCTACGGGCAGACCCGCGAGCCGTTCGAGTACGGCGAGATCCTGCGTGCGGCCGGGCTGGACATGGACCCGCAGCAGTTCGCGGTGCGCTATTACCGCGAGCGCGCCCTGCCGCACCTGATCCGTTTCCCGGTCAGCCCGCAGCCGCAGGCGCAGGAGCTTGAACTGGAGGGCCTGGAGCCCTGGGAGCCGGGCGATCCATTGGATGCGGTGGATTGGCTGCAGACCTTGATGCAGTCCCCCACCGTGGTGCCGGGGGTGACCACGGTGCAGCGGGTGATGGGGCCGGCGCCGGGCAACGAGCCTGCCAACGAACCCATTGATCTGGACCTGTACGTGGACAGCTCCGGCTCCATGCCCGATCCGCAGCAGGTCACCTCATGGTTGACCTTGGCCGGGGCAGTGATCGCGCTGTCGGCATTGCGTGCGGGCGCGCGCGTGCAGGCCACCTTGTGGAGCGGCAAGCAGCAATGCCTGCACACCGATGGTTTCGTGCGCAGCGAGGACGACATCCTCAAGGTGCTGGTGGGCTATTTCGGTGGGGCAACGGCTTTTCCCATCCATCGCCTGCGCAGCACCTATGCACAGCGGCCGGCGGCTGCGCGTGCGGTGCACATCCTGCATATCTCCGACGATGGCATCACCACCATGTTCGAACCGGACGAGCGCGGCAACAGCGGCTGGGATGTCGCCGCGCAGGCGCTGCGTGCAGCCCGGGCTGGCGGCACCATGGCGCTGAATCTTTACAGCCCGCTGCCAGCAAGCATGGCCGGCGCCAAAGGCTGGACCGCAGACCTGCTGCGCGCCCGCGAGCACGGCTGGGATATCCACGTCGTGCGTGACATGACCGACCTGCTGGCCTTCGCACGTGATTTCAGCCAGCACCATTACCAGTCATCGGGTGGGGTCAGCCGATGAAGAACACCTTACGGAACCAACCATGAGCAACAGCGCCTCGCTGGACGCCCTGCTGCGTCGCCTGATCGATACGCCACCGGACTTCCTCGATCCGCCACGGCGCGGCCGCGAAGGGCAGCTGCAGGTCGCCGCTGTGGTCAATGACGTGCTGGCCCTGCACGGCGTCGCCTTGCCTGCTGCGTTGCAGGCCAGCCTGTCCGGCAACCTGGCAGCGGTCACCGCCAACCAGCTGAGCCTGTCCGCGGTGATGGCCTGGCTGCTCGCCGATGACGCGTGGCACACGCTGCGCTTCCCGCGCGAGGCGCTGCTGCCGGTATTTGCCGAAGCGGTGCCCGCGTTGGCGGCAGAAGCCGCAGTGAACCGCTATCTGCACGACCCGGACCGGCGCGAGGAACTGGTGCGTACGGCCATCGCCCGCCTTGGCTTGCTGCCTGCGGGTGAAACCGCGGCACAGGCAGCCGATCGCCTGGCCAGCGTCAGCAGTGTCGAGCGCCGTCGCCTGCTCGAAGCCAGCCGTGCCGCCGAGGCGCGCGCACGTGCCATCCGCGAGGCGCTGGCACGCAAGGCCGCCGAGGAGTCGGCGGACAAGTGGACACGCGAGTGACCGCGCGAGTGAATCAAGACCCGCACGACGGTGAGCGCTATCCCACCCTGAGCGAAGCGGGCAGGGCGATGCTGCAGCGGATGCGCGAGCATCCGGCGGCACCGCGTTACCGCAACCAGAGTGGCAATCGACTGCTCGCCGCGGAAGTGCAGGAACTGCGCGCGTACGAGCACGACATCCTCGGTGCTGGTTTCCAGTGGCAGCCGGGTTCACCGCCACCGTGGTTGCAGGGCTTTGTCGAGGATGTGGTGGCACAGGTGCCGTATTTCCGCGCGCGCGGACATGCTGCATGTTTCGAGGACATCGCCACCACCCATCGCGGTGACCTGGCTGCCGACGTCGCCCAGTTCGTTCCCGATCCGGTGCCGTTGCAGCGGATGATGAATTTCCGCACCACCGGAACCACCGGCCATCCGCTGGTGCTGCCCTCGCATCCAGTCGTGGCCGGCCGCTATCTGGCCTATCACAAGCGTGCCTTGGCACGCGCTGGCGTGGTATTGCGCAACGGCCGCGGGCAGATGGGCGTGATGCTGCTGGGCATGCAGCAACGCTGCTTCACCTATGTATCGGTGACGCCGAGCATGGACGAGTCCGGGCTGGCCAAGATCAACCTGCATCCGGATGAGTGGCGTCATCCCGGTGACCGCGCGCGCTATATCGATGCGCTGCAGCCGGAAGTGATTGCCGGTGATCCGATCTCCTTCGCCACCTTGCTGGAACTGGGGGTCAGCCACCGGCCACGCGCGCTGCTGTCGGTGTCGATGGCCTTGTCGCCGGGCCTGCGGCAGGCCTTGCAGCAGCGCTTCGACTGCCCGGTACTGGACATTTACTCGATGAACGAAGCCGGTCCGCTCGCGGTGCATGATGCCGCCGCCGGCGGCCACGTGTTGCTGCAGCCGGGCATGTATGTGGAGGTGCTGGACGATGCCGGTCGTGCCGTTGCGGATGGACAGGTCGGTGAGATCACCCTGACCGGTGGTTTCAACTTCTGCCTGCCGCTGCTGCGCTACCGCACTGGCGACCGTGGCGCGCTGGCGATGTGTGGTGATGTGCCGATGATTGTCGACCTGCAGGGCAGGCGACCGGTACGCTACCGCACCTGCAGTGGCCGCTGGATCAACAACATCGACCTGACCCACGCCTTGGCGGCGCTGCCGCTGTCGCGTTTTCGTGTGCACCAGCAGGGCGACGGCAGCGTCAACCTGCATCTACCAGCCGCCGAGGCCGGTTACGCACAGCAGGCGCAAGCGGCCCTGCAACATAGCCTGGACGACCTGCCGGTGCAGGTCGTGCTGATGCACGTGGAGGACAAAGTGCTGCAATACACCACCGATCTCAACGAAGGCCTGGGCGCATGACCGCACTGGAAATCGCTGCCAACGCCTTCGCCACCGCGTCCATCCTGTGTGCGGCGCGCAACAGCGTGCATACCTGGTGGACGGGCATCATTGGCTGCTCGCTGTTCGGCCTGCTGTTCTGGCATACCCAGCTGTATGCCGATGTGCTGCTGCAGGTGTTCTTCGTCGTCGCCAGCATGTTCGGCTGGTGGAACTGGCACGCCAGTGCCAGCCATGCGGCACTGCCGATCAAGCGCACGCCGATGCGCAGCTTCCTGCTGATGGGCGCGGGCGCCCTGCTGGCCGGCGCTGCTTACGGGCTGGTGCTGCATCGCTTCACCGACGCCTATGCGCCGTTCGCCGATTCCTCGGTGCTGTGCCTGTCGGTGCTGGCGCAGCTGTTGCTGATGCGCAGGCGCATCGAAACCTGGCCGGTGTGGGTGCTGGTCAATACCATTGCGGTGCCGCTGTACGCCTCGCGCGGGCTCACCCTGACGTCCGTGTTGTACGCGGTTTACTGGATCAATGCATGGCTGGCCTGGCGGCACTGGCGCCGGCTGTGGCGCGAACAGGGCACGGCTGCGTGAGCACGTTGCAGGTTGGCCTGGTGGTGGGCAAGTTCTGCCCGCTGCATCGCGGCCACCAGTTGCTGCTGGATCATGCACAGGCCGCTTGCGAGCGATTGGTCGTGGTCAGTTACACCAAGCCCGAGTTCCCCGGCATGGGGCCTGCTCGACGTGAGGCTTGGTTGCAAGCGCTGTACCCAGATGCGGAGCACTGGGTGCTCGATGACAGCCGGCTTGGCGCACATTGCGAACGGCTGGGGCTGGCTGTGCGATGCCTGCCGGACAACGATGCGGATGATGAGGCGCATCGCTTGTTCATGGCCTGGCTGCTCCGTGAGGTGATCCAACGCGAGGTGGATCTGGTGTTCACCAGCGAGAACTACGGCCCCGGTTTCGCCGCAGTGCTTTCGCAGCAACAGCAACTGCATGGCGGTCGCGCGGTGGCGCACGTTGAGGTCGATCCGGCACGGCGAAGCGTGCCGGTATCGGGCACTGCAGTGCGCGCGGATCTGCATGCGCAACGACAGCAGCTGGCGCCGCAGGTGTATCGCGATTTCGTCAGGCGGGTGGTGTTGCTGGGCGGTGAATCCACCGGGAAATCGACCTTGGCCCAGATACTGGCCACACGCTGCGGCAGTGTCTACGCGGCCGAATATGGTCGCGAGCTATGGGAGGCGCAGGATGGCCAGCTGCAGGAGACGGATCTGCTGCATATCGCGCAGACCCAGGTGGCGCGCGAGGAGGATCTGCTGGGAGCCGCCACCGGCTGGCTGGTCTGCGACACCTCGCCGTTGACCACCTTGTTGTACGCAGAGGCGATGTTTGGTCGCGCCGATCCGTGCTTGCTGGAATTGTCGCGGCGTCGCTATGACCTGGTGTTGCTGTGCAACCCTGATGTTCCATTCGTGCAGGACGGTACCCGCCGCGACGAGGAGTTCCGCCGCTGGCAGCATGCTTGGTATCTGCGTGAGCTTGGCAGCCGGCAGATTCCTTTCCGCCAGTTGGGCGGCGATTGGCAGCAGCGTGAGGCGGCGGCGCTGGCAGCGATGGCCGAGCTGCAGCCGGATGTGGATGCAGCCACGTCGCGGCCAGCGCTGCCGGTTCAATAGCGCGCGGCTGCCAGTGGCGCATCCGCCCATTGCCAGGCTGCTGCTTGTTGGCGTTTGGTTTCGGCCGCTGCATTGGCTTGGCCCAACATCTGTTGTGCCTGTGCCAGCCCGAACAACGACCAGCCATTGGCCGGATAGGTCTTCAGGTCCTGACGGAAGGCTTCGGCTGCGGATTTCGCATCACCTGCATCCAGCAGCGCGGCACCCAGGTAGGGGCGCACCGGCAGCGGCCAGTCGGCGGGCTCGTTGTAGGCCAGGGCATCTTCGGCGGCTGCGGCCTCGCGCAATGCAGTGATGGCAGCGTCGTGCTTGCCTTGTGCGAGTAGCAACTCGCCACGCAGGAGCGCATCGGCCACACGCAGCACGCTGTCTGCATGGTTGATGTCGAAGAAACTGACCTGCGCCATTGCCGTATCGGCAGCAATGGCATGCAGGGTTTCGGCGTCGCGTGCTGCTTCGGCCAGCGCACCCTTGCGGACATTTGCCATGCCGCGGGCGAAATGGCGGATCGCGGCAGGATAGGGAAGTTCGGCTGCAGTGCTGGGGTCGGCGAGGATGCCGTCCCAATCGCCGAAGCGGACCTGGGTAAGCAGCGGTGCCACCACGAACTGCTGCATGAAGTGCATCGGGGCCTCGCCCATGACCGCGCGGTCCGCCCGATCGGCCGTCTGCTTGGCGGCCTGCATGGACAGCGTGCGCGAGCCGGTCAGTCCTGTGGTCATCGTGGCGAAGTGCCAGTTATGCGGCACATAGCCCAATGGATACACGCCATTGCTGCCACGGCAGACCGCGAGGAAGTCCTTGTCGGCGGTGGTCGCAGCCAGATTGGTCAGGGTTGCGTCGTGGTAGCGGCCAACGCGAATGTAGATATGCGCGGGCATATGCACTAGATGACCGGATCCGGGCGCCAGTGCAGCCAAGGCGTCGGCGTAGGGCTCGGCACGCTTTGGCTCGGGAGACGATTCCATGGCGTGGATGTAGTAGTGCATCGCGCCGATATGGCGCGGGTTGCGTGCCAGCACGCGCTCCAGTTCGCCGACCAATGCCTGCGTGAACTCGGCGGGCTTGCCATCCTGCCAGTAGGCCCAGGGCGAGAGATCCATCAAGGCTTCTGCGTACATCGTGGCGGCATCATCGTCATCCGGGAACTTCGCGACCACCCCAGCCATCGCATCGGCGTAGTTGCGGTCCAGCTGCTTGCGGTCTTCCGGTGCGGGGTCGGCGTAGCGCTTCTGTAGTGCCTGGATCAGCGCTTGGTCGGCAGGTCGCGCGCCAGTGGCGAGGGTGGCGGCACGTGCTGCCAATGCAGTGGCTTGCTTGGCAGCTGCCGGGTCCATCGGCAGATTGATGTTCGGCCCAAGCACCAAGGCCTGGCCCCAGATGCACATTGCACATGTGGGGTCCAAGCGCGCGGCTTCGGCGAATGCGCGCCCGGCGGCTTCATGGTTGAAGCCATAGGCCAGGCGCAGACCCTGGTCGAAGTAGCGCTGCGCCAGCGGCACCCTGCTGCCGATGCCGCGGTGCAGGTCGCCGAAGGTGTCGAACAGCGGGAGTTCGCTGGCATCTGCTGCGGGGGCTTTCTCGACGATGGAGGTTGGCTTGTTGGAACTGTCGCAGCCCGACAGCGCTGCAGCCGCAAACAGGGACGGAAGCAGCAGGGACAAGGATCGACGGATCATTGTGGCTTCTCGGGGCGGATGTACGCGAAGATACTGCTGGGGCGGCTGAGTGGTGATACGTCGCGATGAAAACACCGTAAAAATTGCAGACCGGAGAATCGCAATTACGGTGCGCTGCGAACGCCGGCCGTTCATTGCCGGATGGCGAGGTGCTTGGCGCGTATCGTGCAGGCCTGGCTGCAGGTGGCCGCGAAGGCCCAGAAAAATTCATGCCTCGACCCAGTTCTACGCATTTGTCGCAATTTCCTCTACGGCGCACAGTTCCTGCACGTATTGGACAAGGCGCAGAAATGACGCAGAAGCAGGGAATTTGCAGGAAATTGCAGGTGGCGGCGATGGTGCTTGCCGGAGCGGCGTCGTCGGCTGCATGGGCTGGACCGCCCGCGGACTGGACGACACCGATCAAACCATTTCATATCGTCGACAACATCTATTACGTAGGCAGCGAGGGACTGGCGGCATACCTGATCGTGTCGGAGCAGGGTGCGATCCTGCTCGACGCTCCGTTTGCTGCCAATGCGGATCAGATTGAACGCAACATCGAAAGCCTGGGTGTGCCGCTGCATGATGTGCGGTTGCTGCTCAGCAGCCACGCGCACGCCGATCATGTTGGCGCGATGGCGACACTCAAGCGGGACACCGGTGCGCGCTATGCCGCCAGTGCTGGCGACCGCTGGGCGCTTGAGAACGGCAGGAACCAGGGCGACAACAACTACGGCATCCAGCCCTTCGATCCGATCAAGCTGGATGAGATCGTCAGCGATGGACAGAAGATGCGGCTTGGTGACGTCGAGCTGACTGCGCATCTCACCCCGGGGCACACCGCCGGTTGCACCAGCTGGAGCATGACCGTGAATGACCGTGGCACGCCGCGCGAGGTGTTGTTCCTGTGCAGCATTACCGTCGCCGGTAATACGCTGGTTGGGAATCGCAGCTATCCGACGATCGCCGAAGACTTCCGCGCGACGTTTGCAAAGCTTGGCGAGATGCAGGCGGACATCGTCCTGAGCGGCCATCCCGATACCACCGGCATCCTTGAGCGGCAGGCGCAACGCGCTGATGGCGATGAGGATGCATTTGTGGACCCCGGCCTGCTTGCGCGGCTGGTGGATGAGCACAAGGAGAGTTTTGAGGACGCGTTGAGCAAGGCGCGTTCAACGACCCCGCGCCCTTGAGCAGGCGCCGGGGATTCCATCGCCAGGCACCCTGATCGAGCGGACCTGGCTCTTCAGCGGAACCATGTAGCCCGGGTAAGCGCAGCGCACCCGGGATCGTTGAGTCGGATATGGCGTTGATGTGCTTGTTGCAGAGATTGCATGGGCACGCGGTTTGATGACGCTCTGCAAGCTCCCGGGTACGCTGCGCTTACCCGGGACTATGGAGTCTGCTCACTTCGATGAGTCGGTTGGTTCACTCAAGCGCGAGTGCCTGCCGCAGGCCGGCCACATGAGCGCGGCCGACCGGCAGCTCCGCGCCGCCATTGAGCACCAGCCAGTAGCGACTACCGCTACCGGAATGCAAGGTGCTGATGTGGCGCAGGTTGACCAGATAGGAACGGTGGCAGCGGATGAAGTCCGGCGGCAGCACCGCGCTCAGCCCGGCCAGGGATTTGTCGTGCAGCTCACTGCGCCCGTCGCGCATGCGCAACTCGCTGTAGTCGCCGTCGGCGCGGATCCACTGCACATCGGCCAGTTCGACAAGTGCCGTGCCCTGCGCGCGCCAGATGCCCAGGTAGCGTGCGCGGCCTGAGCTGTAGCGGCCAACATCGAGCAGGCGTTCCAGTGCCTGGCCAAGCCGCTCGCGCGAGAAGGGCTTGGGCACGAAATCCAGCACGCCATGCTCGAAGGCCTGCAGGGCGCGCTCGCGATGGGCCGATACGACCACGCAGTGATAACGGCCGGCGACGGCGCGGCGCAGCAGGTCAAAGCCATCTTCGCCGCCGAGGTTGAGGTCGAGCAGCAGACCGTCGTAGACGCTGCGCTGCAACCGGTCACCGGCTGCATCCAGATCGGCGACGGCATCGAAGCGCGCACGCGTGCCCGCGATTTCCGCACACAGGCGCAACAGGCGCTGGCGGACCAGCGGTTCATCTTCGACGATCAATATGCGCATGTGAGCTCGATGCGGCTGCACCAGTCGGCGCCATCGGCGCCTTGGCTGTAGTGCCAGCGGTTGGGATGGGAGGCGGCCAGGCTGGCCTCGATATAGCGGGTGCCGGTGCCCTGACCGCGGTGGGGTGCGGAGCCGCGTGCGCTGCGCAGCTCCAGAACCCAATGCTGGTTCTCGCGCTGCACGCGCAGGCGGAACGGTCGTTGCGCGCAGGCCACCGCGCCAGCGTGGGTCAAGGCATTCTCGACCTGTGCATGCAGCACGCCGGGTGGCAGCGACAGCTGCAGGTCGTTGGCGTCGACTTCCAGCACCATGGTTTGATCCAGGGCTTGGCCGACGATATCCAGATGGTTGCGGCACAGGGCCAGCTCTTCGCTGAGCGGAACGCTCTGGCGGCTGCTGCTCTCGCGCAGACGGTCGAACTGCTCGGCCAGCGATTCGACCAGGCGGCTTGCCTTTGTCGGGGCTTGTTCGATCAGTTCCTGCAGGCAGGTGAGCGTGTTCATCAGCCAATGTGGCTGGATGCCACGCTGCAACAGCTGCAGCGACAGGTTTGCCCGCTCTTCGCGCAGACGTGCGTTGTGCAGGTCCAGCGCTCGCACCTGTGCGGCATGGCAGAGCAGCAGGAAGCCCATCAGCACCGCGAGCAGCAGGAAGTAGGGGCCATCGAGGAAGGCCCCGGGCGCAAACAGCAAGGCCAGTACCCCGGCGACCAGCAGGGCCAGGATCGGCCAGCGTTCTTCGCGCTCACCATGGGCCCGCAGCAGCAGCGCAGACGAGGCCAGCAGACTCAGCAGCAGTGCTACCGCCGAGCGGATATCGAAGCTGGGCAGCAGCACGGCCGTCATCACCAGTGCGGCCGCGTAGGCGATGCCCAGGCCCTTGGGAACGGCAACGCCGTAGCGTCGGGCAAGATAGGCAGGCAGCAGCATGGCCGCTGCCACGTGCAAGGCCAGCAGCGCATACAGGCGCAGGCCGTGCCATGGATAGGGGTAGCCGAGCAACGGTCGCCAGCCTTCGACCACCGGCAGTGCAATCCCGACCGCGCACAGCGCGAGCAGCAGTCGCCCGCCAGGCATCTGCGGCCGACCGTGCTGTAGCGCAAGGAAGTACAGACAGGCTGCTGCGAGTGCGCCGGTGGCGAGGGCCGCGATCAACCAGGGCAGGACCATGCGCTGGTACAACACCACGGCCGGCGCCACCGCAACCAGGGCATCGGCGCTGTACAGACCGAACTGCTGGTGGTGGCTGGAGGCGAGCACCAGCAGTTCGTCGGTACCCGTGGGCGAGGAAGGCGGAAGTACGCGGGTGATGTCGACCTGGCCCGGCTGCTCCTGCGCGGCGCTGGTGCCGACGACGCCGTTGCCCTGCATCGGCTGGCCGTTCCAGTAGAGCTGGCTGGCGCCACGTAGCGACAGGCGCAGGGCGCGGCCGCCATCGTCAGGCTGGGTGGACGCGGGCGATTGCCAGCGCAGCCAGTACGGGCCGCGCCAGCTGGCCAGCGCTTGTTGATCGATTGGCTGCCAGCTGATGTCCGCAGGCGGCGAGGTCGGCAAGCCGCCAGCAGCGGTGATGCTGGCGGGCGCCATCTCTCCGCTCAGCACTTGCACGCTGTTGACGTCGCGCAGCAGCACAGCCAGCCACGCGGCGACCGCGAAGACCAGCACGGCCAGTACGCTCAGGATTCGTAGGATCGGCATGGGCCTATCGTATCGGCTGCGCGGAGACGCTGGGCGGTGAGTTGGAGCTGTTCGGCGGACGCGCGCCCCGCAAGTGCCGTTGAGGGAGGGATGCTGGCTCCGTGGCGAGGCAACGGGAGGTTTTCCGGGTTGTCGGTGCCACGGCCACACCCACCTAGTCGGAGCCCACCATGTCCAACAACTCTCTGTTCGTTTCCAGTGCCCGCCGTCCTTGCCTGCAGTCGTTGGCGGCTCCTTCAAACGCCTCGCTTGTCGCTGGGCATCAACGCGACGCTGGCGGAGTGCTTGTGACCGGCAAGGGGAAGCTGGGACGTGGCGGTCGCCTGTTGGCGCTGTGCCTGGCCCTGGTCTGCGCCTCGCCGGCGCTGGCCAAGGACTCGGTTGCGCCGCTGGTGTTTGCACCCTATGCAATGCAGACCAAGAACAACGGCACCATCGCCACCGAAGAGGCTTTCCTCGAAGTTCCGCGTCGCCACAGTGAGCCGAACGGGCCGCGTATCCGCCTGCGTGTGGTGCGTCTGCCGGCGACCGGCGGCAATCGCAGCGCTGCCCCGGTGGTCTATCTGGCCGGTGGCCCCGGTGGCTCTGGCTTTGGGACCGCATTGGGCCCGCGTTGGCCGGTATTCGACCGGGTTCGCCGCGAGACCGATGTGCTGCTGCTTGATCAGCGCGGTACCGACTTCTCCGAGATGCCGCCGGAATGCCCGCACGAGCAGAAGTTCGACGACGCCCAGCCGCTGCAGCGTGACGCGGCCCTGGTCGGAATAAAGGCCGCACTGGCCAGCTGCCTGACCTTCTGGAAAGACGCCGGGGTCGATATGGGCGCCTACACCACCGCCGAGAGCGCCGACGATATCGAGTACCTGCGCAAGGCGATGGCGCTGCCCAAACTGAGTCTGTGGGGCATGAGCTATGGCACGCATCTGGCACTGGCCACCGTGCGCCGCCACCCGGACAGCTTGGAGCGCGTGGTGTTGATGGGCAGCGAGGGCCCGGACGACACGCTCAAGCTGCCGTTGGCCGGTGATGCCTTGTTGGCTGATCTGGCAGTCATCGCCAAGAAGGACGGCTTCGAGGATCTGCAGGGTTCGGCACAGCGTGTGTTGGCCAAATTGCGCGAGCAGCCGGGGCAGGGCAGCAGCCCGATGCATAAGGGCAGGACGGTGACCATCGGTGAGTTCGATGCGCAGATGGCGATAGCGATCGCCCTCGGCCGCCGCTCCACCCAGCGCATGCTGCCGCTGGCACTGCGTGAGGCCGAGGCTGGCAACTATGACCTGCTCGGCGCCATCGCCTTGATGGTGCGCGAGGGCCTGGGCGGCTGGCGCGCCATGCCGACGGCGATGGATGTGGCCTCCGGGCAGAGCCCGCAGCGGCGCGCATTGGCGGCGGCGCAGGCCCGGCAAAGTCTGCTCGGCGATGCCTTGAACTTCCCGTTCCCGGAAGTTGCTGATGGCCTGGGCATGCTGGACCTGGGTGAGGCCTTCCGTGCGCCACTGCGCAGCGACGTGCCGGTGCTGTTCATCAGCGGCACGCTGGACGGGCGCACCCCGCATGCCAATGCCCAGGCGTTGCTGCCCGGTTTCAGCAAGGGCAAAGAGCTGCTGGTGCGCAGCGCCAGCCATGACAACGAAATGTGGGTGGGTAATCCCGCCATCGCCGACAACATCGCCGGGTTCCTGGCCGGGCGCGGACTGAGTGCCGAAGTGCTGGATGTGCCGCTGCCGGTGTTCATCACTGACCGGTCTGCGCTGTAACTGAAGGGCAAAGCCGGGGTCAGGGTGGGGCTTCTTTGAAGCCCTACGCTGGCCCCGGCTTTCGGACCTTTGTGGGAGCGGTGTAAACCGCGAAGCAAGCACATGTTCAGATGGCAGGGAGCAGTTGTTCGGCCACCGTCGGCTTCGCGGCTTACGCCGCTCCCACAAAACCAAAGAACCGCTGTCGCAGCATTTTTGTGCCAAGTTATTGATCGCGAACGACTTCATAAATCTTCATCCAGGCATCAGGCGCTTCATCCGGGGCAATGTTCGACTGGAGGCTCCACTTACGGAGCACTTTGATGTCATTGCTGATCCGCCTTCCTCTGTTTGCCGCCCTGCTGCTGAGCACGGGCTCTGTCGTCGCCGCGCCGCAGCCTGCCAACGATGACTGGACGCTCGCCGCCCCCGCCACGCACGGTCTGGATGCCACCCGCTTCAGCGCCTTGGACGCCGCCATCACCAGCGGCCAGGCGCCGGATACGACCAGCGTGCTGGTGGTGCACCGGGGCGCGCTGGTGCATGAGGCCTACTTCAACGGTGCCGACCGCAGCACACTGCACAACACCCGCTCGCTGACCAAGAGCGTGACCGCGATGCTGGTCGGCGCAGCCATCGACCGCGGCCTGATCAGCGGGGTCAGCGCGCCGGTGCTAGGTTTCTTCCCGGAGCGCACGCCGGCCCATCCGGGTGCGTTCAAGAACGCGATCACGGTCGAAGACCTGCTGACGATGAGCGCGCAGTGGGAGTGCGATGACAACAACGAGTACTCCGCCGGGCATGAGGAGCGCATGTATGTCAGTGCCGACTGGACCGGCTTCGCTCTCGACCTGCCGGAGCGCGGCTATGCGTCGTGGAACAAACGACCGGCAGACAGCCCGCACGGGCGCGCCTTCGCCTACTGCACGGCCAATTCCTTCATGCTCGGTGCCATTGTCGAGCGGGCCAGCGGCATGCCCTTGCAGCGCTTCGCCGCCGAGGTACTGGAGCGGCCGTTGGGAATCGACAAGTCGGTCTGGAGCCGCTCATCCGAGGGCGTTGGCATGGGCGGTGGTGGCACCGAGTACCGCAGTCGCGACCTGGCCAAGCTCGGTCAGCTGATCATCGACGGCGGGCGCTGGAAGGGCCAGCAGGTGCTGCCCGCTGCCTGGACCCGGGCAATGACCAAGGTGCATGCGCAGACGCCGTTCGATGCCGACTACGGCTACCAGATCTGGCGTTTCCCGTTCACTGCCGGTGGCAAGCAGGTGCATGCCTGGGCGATGTCTGGCAATGGTGGCAATGCGGTGTTCGTGGTGCCGGAGAAGCAACTGGTGGTTGTGGTGACACGGACCCGCTTCAACCAGCGCGGCATGCACCAGGAAACCCAGAAGCTGCTGCAGGACTACATCCTCAGCGCGCTACCGTAACCGCCTGCGCATCGGCTGGCAGCTGACCGGAAGCGATGACCCGCGCCCGGTCGGCGGCCACGGCTGCTTCCATCGATTGCAGCAGCGGGGTGAAGCCGGAATCCTTGCGAAGCCCGGCAAACAGCGGTGACACCTGCAGGTAGCCGCCGTTGCGGTAACCGGAGGCTACTGCCGCCTGCAATGCCACCAACGCGGCGTGGTGGTCGCCTGCCAGATCAGCCAGCAAGCCGGCTTCGATTCCATCGGACGGATCGCTGCCTTGTGCAAGCCCGGCCTGCAACGCTGCCGAACGCGCCAGCAGTTGCTCTGACGTCTGCTTGGGCCCGGTGCCGATGATCCAGGCGAACGTGGTTGGCCAGCTGGCCTCTGGCTTCAGTGCCTGCGCACGTTGCACCGCAGTTTGCGCGCCAGTGACATCACCGCGCTGCAGAGCCAGCTCGGCGGACAGCAGATGCAGGGAGGCATGTTCGGTACGGCGGGAAAAGGCCTCATCCAGCGCTGCCTGCGCTTCGCCGAAGCGGCTGTGCTCAAAGAGAAATGTTGGCCAGGCGATGTTGGAGAATACGTTGTCCGGATACAGCAGGAAGCTGCGCCGGTAACGTGCCTCCGCCGCAGCGGAATAACCCAGTAGATCGAGATTGGACGCGACCTGCAGCTCCCAGAAGCGCACACGCTCGGGTGCGCGTACCGCCAGATTTGCGGCCAACGCATCACTCAAGCGGCCTTGGCGCGCGTACAGATAGGCCGCCGATGCGCGGCTGGCATCAGCGCCCGGGTCCAGCTGCACCGCACGCTCATAGGCGGCCAACGCCGCTTCAACCTCACCACGGCAATCGTGGGCATAGCCCAGCGCCGCATGCGCAGCCGCCAGTTTCGGCTGGCGCGTGATCACTGCCTGTGCCAGCTGCAATGCCTGCTTGGCATCCTCGCTGCTGCCGCTGTACAGGCAGGCGCGCGCGGCCTGTGCGCGGGCAATGCCGAGTTGTGCCTGCACGTCATCGGGTGCTTCCTGCAGATGTTGCCGATACAGCGCGATGGCACGTTCGTTGTTGTCGCGCTGGCCGATGCTGGCGTAGTAGTCGGCACGCTGCAGTAGTGGTGAAACGGCGGCTGTCTCCGTGCTTGGCCATTGTCGGTAGAGAATGCCGGCCGCGACCAGCAACAGCAGCGCAGCCGTGGGCATGATCCAGCGGCGCTTGGGGTTCGCTGCCGAAGTGGGTACTGCCGTAGGCACCTCGACAACGGGTTCGCTGCACAGCTGGTAGCCCTGGCCACGCACCGAGCGCAGGTAACGCGCTTGCCTGCCGTCATCCCCCAGCGCCTGCCGCAACAGTCTTACCCGCTGGGTGACGGTTTCTTCGTTGACGACGGCTGGCGCCCAGATGCTGGCGATCAAGGCGTCAAACCCAACCACCTGGGTGCCCTGGGTCAACAGGTAATGCAACAGGCGGAAGCTGAGCCCGGAGACATCCAGTAGTTGGCCGTCGCGTAGCACGCGCTGGCGTGCCACATCGATGTGGAGATCGTCCAGGCGGTAGTGCAGTGCTGTGCTGCGGGGGGAATCAGACGTGGCGGATGAGGGGGCTGGTGTCGCGCTTGGCCGGGCTGATGGTCCGTGCGGTGCGATGGAGACCACCGACTGGGTTGTGGGGCCCCGCCCGCGACAGTCCGATGCACATACCGGCAGCTATTGCGGGCAGCGGCAGCGGGCAACTGTTGTGCGCAGCGGAAAGCGGGGCAGGGGAGGCATTCATGACCGTCAAGGTTAGCAGGCGGAACCAGAGCGGGCGGATCTTCGGGTTGTGCTGAGGCTCTGCAGCGGTGGCTTGCCTGCGGCGACACCGGCAGGTTGTGTGCTCGCCGGTCACGGGTGTCAGGTGCTGTGCGATAGCCGAAACGTGCTGGCCGGAGGGCGGCATTGGCGATCTTGCCCCTGAATTTTGCGCGCGAGGGACGCGTGACACCGGCCAATCCGGAGAAATTTAGGACTGAGAGTAGTCAGATTTTCAAAGGAGTAGTTCACGGCGGTAAAGAGGCGTCATCAGGAATCGCAATTTTCAGTCTTGAATTTTCCGTGGCAGTTGGCGCCATGTCGTCGTGCCTGCTGATGTCGCCCAACAGCTGTGTGGTGTCGCTTCTTGCTTGGCGTCGGCTGGCGGATTCTTCCGTTGGCGCAAGCGCTGGAAGCGGTTATACCGGGTGTTTCCACATTCGCGCGCACTGGTGGATGCGTACGGTTTCATTAGTTGGAAAAGGCGAAGCAAGGTGATGTAAGTAATCGTAGTTTCAGTAGTGAAACTGCTTCGTCAATCGAACTTTTGCTGTACAAAAAAGCTGAATGCGTATCGCGTTCTCAACAGGGCAGTCGACCATGCATTCATGCAGTTGAATGCAAGCAAATTTGACATTGCTATCACGCAGCCCAATGCAACTCTCGCCGGGCATTCAGGCTCATCAAGATTGGGGACGCGGCATCACTGTCGAGTGAAGTGCCGTGGGCTGTAGATCGTTCATGACGTGTTGGTGTTGGCACATTGCTGAGATGTGCTGCGAATTCCTTCGTGTGGTGGAAGTTCTGGAGAGATGAGATGTCGCAGTTGCTTGGGGCAGGTGCTGCGGTACAGCCGGATGGTGTTGCACGCCATTGGGTCAGATATCTTCTCGGTCCAATGCTCCTGCTATTGCTGCTGGGCTGGATGCCGGTGGTTGCTGCGGCAAACCTGGAAATCGTCAGTCTCTCGGAGGCGACTGATCCGATACCTGCTGGTGGTGTCATCGACTACAAGTTGACCATCCACAACGGTGGCCCCGGGCCAGTATCCAACGCTGTTGCTGCGTTTGATATTCCGGCCGGGACAACCGCAATCAACCTGCCCGCGTTCTGCAGTGTCGACCCTGTTGTCAGTACACGTGTGGTCTGCGTCATTCCTCGTCCGCTCTCCAATGATGGCTCCACCGATGATTCGTTTGCCATCGACCTGCAGGTAAGCACCGCAGGCCTGGGGCCCTCTACCATCGGTATCACCGCAGCGGTCGGGCGCCAGCCTGCACCGGCCGCCGGTACTCCGCTTGCCAACGTGCCCGCGAACGATCCGTTCTTCCTCGGCGACCCCAACCTCAACGACAATCGGGCAACACAGAACACCACATTGATACAGGCCGGCGATCTGAGCATGAACAAGACCGCCACGCCTGATCCGGTAGTGGCCGGCGCCGAAGTGACCTACACCATCACCGTCTCCAACAATGGGCCCAGCATCTCCACCAACTTCAACGTGGCGGACGCGCTGCCAAGCGGCGTCACCTTTGTACCCGGCAGCGCGCAGAGTGTGACTGGTGGTTGGACGTTTGTCGGTCAGAACGGCACCCATGCCGGCCCGCTTGGCGTAGGCCAGAGCGCGAGCTATACGTTCAGGGGCAAAGTGGAGGTTGCAAGTGGCAGCGTGGTGAACACCGCTACCGTCAACGCGGTGGGAACACCCGACCCCAATCCCGGCAACAATAACGATGATGTTGCGGTAACTATTGCAGCCGGTGCCGACCTGGCAATCGGCAAGACCGCATCGCCCGTGCCAGGCCTGCCGGGTGAATTGATCACCTTCACCGTTACCGTGACCAACAACGGACCCAGCCCTGCCGAAAACGTAGCGTGGAGCGATCCGATGCCGGCCGGGTTTCTGATCGAAAGTACAAACAACGCCGCGGGGTGGGCTTGCGCCACCAACGGCCCGGCCACGGCGCACGGTTGCTCGCTGCCTGCTCCGGCCACACTGGCGGTTGGTGCCAGCGCAACCTTCACGATTGTTGCCCGTGTGCCGCTGACCGGCCCAGGTAGCAGCGGGCCGATCACCAATACCGCGACGGTCAGCGGCAGCCTGCCTGACCCGAACAGCAGCAACAATAATGGGACCGCCAATTTCACGGTGCTGCCCAATGGTGCCGACTTGAGTTTGAGCAAGGACAAGGCGCCGAAGCTGGTTCCCATTTGGCCAGGCCCGGGACTGCCGCCAGCAGGCAGCGGCTACATCATCACCTCCACCATCAATGTAGAGAACCAGGGCCCGGCGAACGCAGACAGCGACGTGCAGGTCGTCGACGTACTTGCTCCAGGCGAAGAGTACTTTCCTTCCAGTACCACGCCATGGACCTGCACGGCCACCGCGTATGCGCCGCCGCCCTCACGTCAGACCGTGACCTGCAACTTCGATGGCCCCTATCCGCTGACGATGGGGCAGAGCGCAGCGCCACTGAAACTGCTGAGCTTCGCCCACCCCGAGGCTAACGGTACCGACCTGACCAACACCGCCTGCACCGGCGGTGAGGGCGGTTCGATAGGGCCGGGCACCGGCAGTGGCTTGGGCGATCCGAATGGCAGCAACAACTGCAGCGGTGCCGGCATCACGCCTTCACCACTGCGTGCGGACCTGAGTATTGAAAAGCGCACCAATGGTGTGGGTGAGGTCGACAACACCTTGCCGATCGGCTACACCGGCATGAGTTACACCATCACCGTGCGCAATGCCGGCCCGGACGCCACCCGCGGTGTGGTGGTCGAGGACACGCTACCGGGCTTCCTGCAGGGCCGGACCCAGGCTGCTGCGGTAGCTCCGCCTGGTTGGAACTGTTTGCCGGTGAGTGCCTCAGGAACCTTGCACTGCGAATCCGGGGCTACGCCGTTGCTTGCGAACACGCCTGTGGACATCGTGGTGAATCTGACCGGCCCATTGGCTGACAGCGCGTCCAATGCGGCCGCAAACTGCGGTGGCGTCTTGTCACCGCCAGGGGCTTGGTGCAATACCGCCGGTGCAGGGATCGACCCCACGGTGTCGGGTGCGGCCGGCGAGATCAATCCGGGCAACAACACCGGCTCGGACTACGTGCGGGTACCGCGCGTCTCCAATGTGAAGACCGAGGCCAAGAGGATCACGGCTGGTGATCCGGGTGAGGTAGGTGTCAATACAACCTACCGCATCGAGTATCTCAATGATGGTCCTTCGCTGGCACCAGGCGTGGTGTTCCGCGACGTGATCGATCTGCGTGCGGACGATCCGGGTTTTACCCTGGTCAACGATACTCGCAGTGGTGGTGGCACCACGCTTTGCGTTCCCACCGCCACCGGCGGCGTGACGCTTTCGCCGGGTAGTGGTGGCCTGCTGAACGTGTCCACGAAAGGGGCAGCGTCGGGCACGCTGGTATTGACCTGTACGCCACTGGACATGCCTGGTGGCCAGCAGCACACAATGACGGTTGTGATCCGGCCATTGGATGATCCCATCGTCGGAGGTGGTTTGCGTGCGTATACCAACACCGCGGACTTCTTCTTTGATATCAATAAAGACGGCATCTCAGATCAAAGCGGTGGCGTCGATTCCAATGGCGAGTACGAGTACAACACCATCGCCACCGCTCAGGATGATCAGAAGTCCGCTGAGTTGAGGGTAGGCGAAGGTGCGATCGAGCTGGTCGTGAACAAGGACGACACCGGGTTTACCGGTGGCGTTGATCCCTTGCCCTATGATCCCAACGATCCCAACGCAAACCTCATCACTTACCGGGTAACCGTGCAGAACCTGGGGCCGTCAGTGGCCAGCAGCGTGAGCATCACCGACACCATCACCCCCGAAGCAAATAAGACACTACTTTTTCTGGGCAGCTCGCCGGACCCGGGCGGACCGTTCAGCACGGTTCGTTGTCCGCTGACTGTTGGCAATAACCCGACCACGGGCAGCGCGCTGACGGTGAAGTGTGAAGTGCCGGGAGCTGGCTTTCCGGACAATCAGGTGCAAGGCGTGATTGACGTTGGTGCAACCTCAACGTTGTACCTGCGTTATCAATACCTGTCGCAGCCCGGTGCCGGCGGTGACACGATCAACAACGAGGCAGTGGCAAGCGGGGCCGAACCCGAAGCCAATCTGAGCAACAACACCGAGGGTGAAACCACCGCCATCCGCAGCAAGGTAGACCTTGCGATCAGCAAACGTGCCGTATCAAGGCTCACTCCGCCCAGTCCTGATCCGGGCATGGCGTTGCCGCCGGTGCTGAGCTCGGTATCGATCCGCGAGCCGTTCTTCTGGGTGTTCGAGGTAGAGAACAACGGCCCCGGCAACAGCTTGTCGCGTGACCGCACCGGCACCAGCCCGCTCAATGGCACCGGTACGGTGATCACCGATACCTTGCCCCCGAACATGGTGGTTACCGGGACGCCAATCAGCTGGCAGAAAGTTGGCCCGGATATCGCGACTCTGCTTGACGACCAACCCAATGGCAGCGGAAATTGCAGCCAGAGTGGGCAGAATGTCACCTGCAATGTCGGCGACGTGACCTCCGAGGGGGCAAACCATGGCCGCGTGCGGGTGATCATTCCCGTGCGTTGGGATGTGATGCCGCCCGGGGGCAATGCGATCAATACGGTGGCAGTGGGCACCGAGCAGGTGGACACCAATGCGGGTAACAACACTGCCACCGCGCCGATCAACGTCACTGCATCCACGTTGGTCGGCACGGTATTCCAGGACCGTGACCGCAGTGGCAGCAATGGCGGTGTCCCCCAAGCCGCCGCGGTGGAGCCGCGGATCGGCGGCGTCACGCTGGGCCTGAGTGGTACCGATGAATATGACAATCCGGTCAATCTCAGTACGACCACCGATGCCAATGGGGACTACAGCTTTGGGAATCTCTCGCCTTCCAATGCAAGGGGCTACAGCATCTTGCAGACGCAGCCGGCGGGCTTTGCCAATGGTCCGGTGGACCCGCCAAGCAGCGGGCCGGATGCGCCTTCATTCGGCGGCGTGTATGCCGCAGGTGCGCCGAATTCCAGCTACAGCACGATTATGGTGCCGGTAGACAGCAGTGGCGTGCGCTACAACTTCCCCGAGTTGATCAACGCAAGGCTCGCCGGCTTTGTCTATGTGGATGCCGACTTCAACAATGTGCGCACCGTCGGCAGTGACCCGCCGATTGTTGGCGCAACGGTAGAGCTGCTTGATGCTGCTACCTCGGCCGTACTGCAGACCACCACGACCGATGCGACGGGCGCTTATCAGTTCATCGGCCTGGATCCCGGTCGCATCTACACCCTGCGCGAACCACTGCCTGCAGGCATGTACCGGAACCGGGCGACAGCGGTCAACCCCGGTACCGTCAATGGTGCGGCATGCATCAGCGGTTGCGTACCCGGAACCGCGGTGGCGGGCGATCCCAACACCACGGACCGCATCAGTCAGATCAATCTCAGCGTGGGCATAGGTGCCAGCGAAGGCCTGAATTTCAACTTCGGTGAGGAGCCGACAGGCAGCTCCCTGGCCGGCAAGGTGTGGCTGGATGCCAACAACAACGGCGCCATCGATAGCGGAGAGACCGGCATTGCCGGGGTGGATATCCAACTCAGCGGAACCGACCTCGACAACAGGACGGTGACGTTGAGCCAATCGACTGACGCCAATGGTGCGTATCGGTTCGCCGGTCTACTGCCTGGCACCTACACCGTCAGCGAGCCCGACCAGCCAGCCGGTACCCGCAATGGCATCACCGTACCTGGTAGCACTGGCGGGACCGCTACCGCGGTGAGCGTGACCCCGTCGACCATCAGTGGCATCGTGCTTGCCATCGACCAAGCCAGCATCGACAACAATTTCGGTGAGATCGCCAGTTCGTCCATTGCTGGCCGCGTGTATTACGACAACAACAAGAACGGCATCATTGACGCTGGCGAGTCCGGCATTGCCAACGTGGTTCTGCAGCTCAGTGGTGACGATGATCTGCCGGGTGGAGCGATAACACCACGCAGCGTTGTCACCGATGCCGATGGCGCCTATCTGTTTGACGACCTGCGCCCGGGTACCTACATCGTGACCGAGCCGAACCAACCAGCGGACACCACCAATGGCATCACCACGCCGGGCACCGTCAATGGTGCATCGATGGGCGTTGCCACGTCGGTGGCCACCTTGCCATCGGTGATCAGCGTCATCACCCTGACCTTGGGCCAGATATCCATTGTGCAGAATTTCGGCGAGGTGGCTGATACGCCGGACCTGGTGGTCAGCAAGAGCGCCGCTCCAACCCGTTTCACCGTCAACAACGCGGCCACCTACACGGTGCGGGTACGCAATATCGGTCCACAGCCGACGGTTGGCAGTTATCAGGTGGATGATCGCCTGCCGACCGGTGTGACCCTGGCGGCAACGCCCACCGGCAACGCCTGGAGCTGCACCGGTGCACCCGGTGCCGACCGCTTCAGCTGCACCAGCAGCACAGTCCTCGCCAGTGGCGTCACCTCGCCCGATGCAATCACGGTGAGTGTGGCGGTGAGCGCTGCAGCCGCAGCGGCATCGCCGATCCATAACGCGGTGATCGTGCGTGGTGGTGGCGAAGATGCCGACCATGCGCCTTCGCCGGCCGAGCAGGGCGCATTTGATGGTGATGTAACCCAGCTGCCAATCTGCGACCCGGCCATCACCCAGAACGCTTGTCGAGTGATGACCGAGGTGCAGGACGCGGCTTCGCTGTCCGGTACGGTCTGGTTCGATATCGGCAGTGACGATGCGCTGCTCGACGGCGGCGACGTACGCTTGCCTAACTGGACCGTGGAGCTGTTCGACCCGGCCAGCAACAAGGTGATCCGTACCGCCGCCACCGGCGCTGATGGCAGCTACCGCTTCAATGACCTGCTGCCGGGCACGCGCTTCGATGTGCGTTTCCGTCACCCGCAGAGCGGCGTGTTGTGGGGCTTCCCGGTGACCGGTGAAACCACGGCCGGGCCGCCTGCACCTTGTGATTCAGGCACTGCGATTGCCAACGGCACGAGCAGCACCTGCCGCATCGACAGCAACGGTATCACCCAGCTGGAAGTCGTGCTGCGCGCTGGCGAGAACCTGCCGCAGCAGAGCCTGCCGGTAGATCCTAGTGGTCTGGTCTATGACGCGGTGACACGCAACCCGGTGCAGGGCGCGATCGTGACCTTGGCGCCGGTCGGCGTGTGCGCTGGCTATGACCCGGCCACCGGTGTGCTCAATGGCGGGCAGGGCGGCTACAGCATCAGTGGCAATCAGATCTCGATGACGGTCGGCAGCGATGGCTATTACCAGTTCCTGCTGGGGCCGGCTGCGCCCAGCCGCTGCGAGTTCCAGCTGACGGTGACGCCGCCGGCCGGCTACACCTTCCGCTCGGCGCTGATCCCTGCTGAAACCAACAGCCTGTCGCCGCCGGGCATATCGGGTACTACCTACAAGGTGCAGCCGCAGGCGACCGCGCCAACCGCGCCGGTTGGCACCGGCACCCAGTACTTCCTGGGCCTGTTTGCCGGCTCGGCCACCGCCAATATCGTCCACAACCATCTGCCTCTGGATCCGGCGGTGGCGCCGGGTCTGGTGATCAGCAAGACCGGTGACAAGCAGGTGGTCGAGGTCGGCGACACGATGCTGTACACCATCAGCATCCGCCAGACCGCTGGCGAGCCGCTGCAGACGGTGAATGTCATCGACAACCTGCCGCCGGGCTTCACTTACATCAACGGCACCGCGCGGGTGGACGGTGGCGGTATCGCCGACCCGTTCGGCAAGCCCGGCCCGCGCCTGGTGTTCAACGTCGGCAGCATCCGCCTGGGCCAGCAGAAATTGCTGACCTACCGCGTGCGCATTGGCGTTGGCGCGATGCAGGGCGACGGCATCAACCGCGCGCAGGCGCATGGTTGCTCCACCGAAGGCGGCTGCGTCGACCCGGGAACCTTGTATCCGTACCCGGGCGGTGTGACCTCCAACCCGGCGCAGTACCGCGTGCGGGTCACCGGTGGCGTGTTCACCGATGAGGCCTGTGTGCTGGGCAAGATCTTCGTGGACAGCAACAACAACCATCTGCAGGACCGCGAGGAAATCGGCATCCCGGGTGTGCGCTTCTACTTCAACGACGGCACATGGATGGTGTCCGACTCGGAAGGCAAGTACAGCTACTGCGGCCTGCCGCCCAAGAGCCACACGCTGAAGGTGGACGCCAGCACCTTGCCGCGTGGCTCGCGCCTGATCACCAGCAGCAACCGCAACCTCGGCGACGCGGACAGCCTCTTCATTGACCTGAAGAACGGCGAGCTGCACCGTGCCGACTTCATCGAAGGCAGCGGCTCCAACGAAGTACTGGAGCAGGTCAAGGCACGGCGTACGCAAGGTGAAATTGGTGCGCCGGAAACGGAGCTGCCGGGCTTGCCGCTGAGCTTCCAGGCGCAGCCCTTGCGTGCACCCATCGGCGCTACCGATTCGGCAAACCAGGTGCCGGGCATCGTTGCCCCGCGTGGCACCGTGCGGCCGGAACCGGCTCAGCGTGGTGTGGGTATTACGGTCGAGCAGTCCGGCGCCATGTCGGTTGCCACCACCAGCGATGGCAGCCTGCCGACGGCTCCGGTTGCTGGCAGTGTGCAGGTTGGCCCCAGCGCCGGAGAAGTCACGACGCTGGTAGGCAGTCATCGTTTTGACGGCGCACTGAGTTCCAGCCCGATCGCCAATCCACAGTCGCTGGGCTCAACCGATGCGCGGCCACAGGCGATCAACCTGCAGTCCGGAACAGTCGACTACAGCGTCAATGCTGATGTGGACACGCTGCGGGTGGATGTAGACCGCGACGGTGTGCCGGCTGATGGCCAGTCACCAGTGCATGTACGGGTCCAGTTGTTGGGTGCAGATGGCAAGCTGCTGGCGGGCAAGCGCTTTGCCACCATCGAGTACAGCGGTGGCCGGGTGCGCTTGGTTGGTGGTCGCACCGACGAGCTTGGTCCCGGCCGTCTGGATGCCGACCGCGGCACGCCGGGCATCCAGTTACCGATAGAAAACGGTAGCGCCGAATTCGATCTGCTGGCACCGGACGTGCCGCAGGACGTGCTGGTGCGCATTACCTCGGGTGGCGTCAGCGCCGAGAACACGGTCAGTTTCCTGCCGGAGATGCGCGAGTTGCTGGCAACCGGTCTGGTTGAAGGCGTCGTCAACTTCCGCAACGGTGCCACCTTGGACACGGCGCGGCGTGATGATGGCTTCGACCGTGATATCCGCCGCTGGGAGCGCAGCTTCAACAGCGGCAAGGCCAATGCCGCCGCGCGCACCGCCTTCTTCGTCAAGGGCAAGATCAAGGGCGAGTACCTGCTTACCGCTGCCTACGACTCGGACAAGGAAGTGCGTGGCCGCCTGCTGCGCGACATCCAGCCGGAGGAGTTCTATCCGGTCTATGGTGACTCCTCCCTGCGTGGCTTCGATGCACGCTCGGCCGAGCGCCTGTACGTGCGTATCGACAAGAACCGCAGCTACATGATGTACGGCGACTTCCAGACCGGCGACACACTGACCACGCAGACCGGCATCAGCGCCAGCGGCAAGGCGGTGATGCGCAGCCTCGGCACCTATAACCGTACCGCGACTGGCTTCGGTTGGCACTTCGAAGGTAAGCGCGTGCGCGGCAACGTGTTCGCGATGGAGGATTCGCTGCGGCAGGTGATCGATGAGTTCCCCAGCCAGGGCAGTGGCCCGTACGCATTGCGCAACAGCGCGGTGCTGGAGGGCAGTGAGCGGGTGGAGGTGATCACCCGTGATCGCAACCAGCCCAGCCGCATCATCAATGTGCGTGGCCTGGGACGGCTGATTGATTACAGCTTCGAGCCGTTCTCCGGACGCATCCTGCTCAACAGCTTCCTGCCCGCTTTCGACAGCGAGTTGAACCCGATCTCGCTGCGGGTGACGTATGAGCTGGACCAGGGAACGGAGAAGTTCTGGGTGTATGGCGTTGACGCGCAGTTCCGCGTCAACAAGTACATCGAGGCCGGCGCTTCCTACGTAAAGGACGAGAATCCGTTCGCACCGTTCAAGATGGGTAGCGCCAACCTGGGCTTCCGCTTCGGCCCCAATACCTGGATGGTGCTGGAAGCGGCGCGTACCGAAAGCGAGGTCAATACCAACTCCATCAACCAGTACGCAACGCCAGGGCTGCAGAACCTCAGTGGTGATATCAGTGGCAATGCGTACCGGCTGGAGTTCGCCCACGATGGCAAGGCCTTCGATGCGCGCATGTTTGCCGGCCGCAGCGGCCCGGCGTTCAACAACCCGTCCTCGCCGCTGTATGGCGGGCGTGGTGAATACGACCTGGAGTTGAACTGGACGGTCAATCCGCGCTTCCAGGTCTACGTGGAGGCAATGCGCAGCGAGGACCGCAATCCTGATGGTGGCGACCGCGATGCGGCCGGTGCCGGTGTGCGTATCGATGCGACCAAACGGCTGACGCTGGATCTGGGCGTGCGCAGCATCCGCGAGACCATCGGTGCCTACTCGCCGTGGTCGACGCTGCCGCCGTTCGGCAGTACCGGTGGCCTCAGTGGCGGATTTGCCACCGGATCGGCGGGCGGGGCGCTGGGCTATGGCCAGCAACCGCTGGATCCGCTCACCGGCCTTCCGATCATCCGAAGCGGCGGCACGGTACCTACCAGCAGCCTGCCGATCGGCACCAGGCTGGAATCGGACAGCGTGCATGTCGGCGCCGGCTACAAAGTCACCGACAAGCTGGTGCTGGGCGGCGAGTACGAGCAGGACGTCAATGGTGAAGACCGCAACCGGGTCGCCGTGGGCGCTGACTACCAGCTGCGCGAGCGCAATAGGCTGTACGGCCGCTACGAGAAGCAGACCGGCCTGACCAGCGCCTATGGCATCACCACCACCGATCGCGAAAGTGATGCGCTGGTGTTCGGTGTCGACAGCACCTACCTCAAGGACACCCAGGTGTTCAGCGAGTACCGCCTGCGTGATGCCATTGCCGGGCGCGATGTGCAGATGGCCTCGGGCATCCGCAACGACTGGAGTGTGCGCGAAGGCCTGCGCCTGAGCACTGCTGCCGAGCACGTCAAGATCTATGACGGCGACAGTGGCGATTCCACCGCACTGGCCCTGGGTCTGGATTACAGCGCCAACCCGCTGTGGCGCGGCGCCATGCGCCTGGAGTACCGCATCTCCGGCGATGTGGACAGCACACCAGCCACCAACGAGGAGTTCAACACCACACTGTTCCAGCTGATGTGGGCCCGCAAGCTCAACCGTGACTGGACCCTGCTTGCCCGCAACTACCTGCTGGCCACCGACTACAAATCGCGCGGTGATGTGATGCAGGACCGCTTCCAACTCGGTGTTGCCTACCGCGATACCGACCGGAACCGGATCAACGCGCTGGCCCGATACGAGTACAAGCTGGAGTCGGACAAGAGCGGCATGGGCATTGATGGCGCCTCGCAGCAGGATGTTGGCCAGGACATCCGCACTGCGGCGCATATCGTCTCCACCCATGCCGATTGGCATCCTTCGCGGCCGTGGTGGCTCACTGGTCGCATCGCTGCCAAGTGGCAGAAGGACCGCTTCGCCTACAACGACGGCAGCCGTGTCGAAGACAGCTTCCGGGGCGTGCTGTTGTCCGGTCGCATCGTGTACGACGTCACCGAGAACTGGGATATCGGCGTGCTCGGTACCACTTTCCGCGGCGACTACGGCAGCAATCAATACGCCTACGGCATGGAAATCGGGCGGCTGCTGCGGCAGAACCTGTGGCTGTCGGCGGGTTACAACTTCGTCGGCTTCGAGGCGGACCGGGATCTGGCCGGTTACGAATACACCGACGAAGGCGCCTTCATCCGCCTGCGTTTCAAATTCGACGAAGATCTTTTCCGTCGCGACGACAACCGCTACCGCAAGCCGGCGCAGCCCTGAGGACCCCGACATGACACCTCGTCGTACGCGACTGATTATTGGAGTACTGCTGAGCGCTGCATGCACGGCACCGTTGTTGGCGCAACAGCCCAGCGCCGGGCAACGGACTGAGCTGTTGCCGCAGAAGGCGCGAATCACCGACGAAGCGCTGTATGCGGATCATTCGCGCTACCAGGCCGCCCAGGATCGGATCCAGGCGCTCAATGACGGTGGCCGCCCGGTACGCGACTACCACCTGTCCAAGGCGCAATGCTGGCTGGACGTATCCTTCCACGAGTACAGCCGCAACGACCGCAGTGACTTCCCGCAGCTGGCATTGGATGAGTCGGTCAAGCTGATCGACGGCATGGAGCGGGGCGTGTCACCGCTGCCAACGGATACCCCGTTGGTGAACGATGCACGCTATTTGCGCGAGGACCTGTGGAAGCGTCTGCGCGTCATCCACGGAACCCCGGGGTTTGAATGCGCGCAGCAGGCGGTCGCCTGTGGCGAAGTGGAGCTGGTGCATGCGGGCAATGAGTTCAACCAGCAGCAATGGCGCCACTCAAAGCCATACATCCAGATCGCCGAAGACCTGACCAACGACGCCGAGGCACTGGCGCGCCAGTGTGACGTGGAACCGGCGATTGTCCCGCCGCAGCAAGCGGTGCTTACCGCCAATGTGGTGTTTGATTTCGACAAAGATACCCAGCGGCATATCCGCGCTGAATCACTGCGCGCTGTGGACGATGCACTGCGCCGCGCCAGCGAAGAGAAGAGGAAGATTACCGGCGTGCAGCTGATTGGCCACGCCGATCGTCTGAAGGGCCCAACGGATCAATACAACCAAGGCCTGTCCGAACGCCGCGCGCAGACCGTTCGCCAATACCTGATCAGCAAGGGCATTGCTGCGGACCTGATCAACTACGAATGGCGCGGTGACAGCGAGCAGGTGCAAGCCTGCGACGGCATGAGCGGGGCGAAGCTGCGCGAGTGCCTGCTGCCCAATCGTCGAGTGGAGGTGAAGTTCATTACGACGCGCTGAGTTCTGCTGGGAAACCGGGCAAACCGGCAGGTTGTTGCTTGCGGTAGTGCCGAGCCATGCTCGGCAGAGGCACTACACGTAGATCACCAGCCGCCCTGCAGAAGCGACGCAGGCCGCAACACTTGCTGCCACACCAGTGCCCGACAACTACTTTATTGTCGGCAGCGAGGCGTCACGTCCATAGATGGTCTCCACGATGGCTTCCACAAAAACATTGGTCGGGATGCGCTCGCCATTGGTCGAGTAGGCGAGCGCGATGCCATCCTTGGGGTTGTAGATGACCCGTGAATGAGATCCAAGCACGTCGCCGCCGTGGCCAAGAAATCGATCCTCCCCGTACGTGAACTCCGCAAGACCCATGCCCCAGCCCTTGCCGACGACCGGCTGCATCTGCTCCACGGTATCCCTGCGCAGGATCCTGTACTGAAACAGGCTGGTAATCAGTGTGTTCAGATCGTGCGTGGTACTTGCGATATCACCAACACCGATCACATTGGAGTAGTCGACATCCTTGATCTCTCCCCACTGCCCCTTGAACGCATAGGACTTGAAGACATTGGTGGGATGAGACTCAACTGATGCGAAGTTGTCGAGGCCCAGCGGCGCTGCAATCTCCTGGGCAACGATCTGGTGATACCCACGCCCATACACTTTTTCAAGGATCATCCTCAGCAGGAAGTACGCGGAGTTGGAGTACGCGACACGTTCACCTGGCTCGAACGTCGCCCCCTGCCTCTTGATCTCCTCCAGGATCTCGCTCTGGCTGAGTGGGTCAATCACCCAAAGCGAGCCATCCTTTATGCCGAAATTCCCGAGCCCACTGGAATGCCCCAACAGGTTCCTGATGGTGATCTTCTGCGCAGACGGCATATCAGGATAGAAGTCGGACAAGCTGTCATCCAGACTCAGACGCCCATCTTCTATCAGCTTGAATGCCAGAATCGCCGTTACCATCTTGGTTACGGATGCGACCTGGTATTTGCTGTTCTCATCGTGAGCAACGCCGGCCAGGTTCTGCTGCCCGAAGCTCCTGGCATAGACCTCGCGGCCGTCCTGGAAAATGGACACACTGCCGATGCCACCATTGTTGTCTTCGACATAGCTGAGGAAGTCTTCCAGCCTTTCCGCATGCACTGCTTGTGACGACACAGGTTCCGAATGCACCACCTGCGCAAGCGCGAAAGCCGGAAGAAGCAACAGCAGGGCAGCCAATCTCTTCATATCACTCGTTTTGATCAAACAATTCAGTTGCGTGTGTGCTGGTGAACGAGAGACATCCACTGGCCTGAGCTGGAGCAGGTACATCTTTCCGGTTGCTACATCATGCTGCCGATGCCGCGCGCGCGCGGCGCACCGCCCATGTGACGGCCGGCCACAACACCAGCCGGCTAATTACAGCGATCAGCATCGGCACGCAGGCCACCAGCGCCGGCAATACGGGACCGAAGACAAAGGTCATCCCCATGACGAACCCGAACAGGTACTCGGCCCGGTAGAGCGGGAACAGAACAGCAGCCACCAGCAGCGCCATCATCACCTGCGTGGCGGCCGCCTCGCCGCTGCTGACGAAGGCCACCGACAACGCGGCTCCTCCCAGCAGTGCCCCGAGGAAGCCGGCGATGGCCGGAATGAGTGCACCCGGCCGTTTGCGCGTTCGCCGAGTAACGACCCAGCCCGCCAATGCGCCCAGCAACGGCATTGCCAGCAATGCCCACACATTGGAGATTGCCGGCAGGCTCGCGTCATTGAGTAGATGGTGGCGCAGAATGCCACCGTGGGCGTGTTCCCAGATCAACTGCATGAGCGCGGTGGCCATGCCAAGTGCCACGGCGAAGGGAAGCAGCCATCGGGACTTCTGTGTCGTCATGATCAAATCCCTATGAAGGGAGTCCGGATTGTGATGACGACAGGATAGGAAGGACGTATGCAGCACACAATGTGACTGGCGGCACCATGACCAACGGCGGTTGGGCTGCAGCAATGCTCGCGATTCGCTGCCCGCGGGCTGCGTCATGGCTTCCAAACAATCGAGGTGGATCGGGGCGCATAGCCGCGCTAGATACCGAATGAGCGTTAAGCTCACCTCCGAAAAATTGCGGAAATTCGCCATCTACGACAGGAATGGAGACTTATTCCCGATCAGCGATATTGATTCAATTGAACCCGTTGCTGGAAGAAATCTGACAACGCCGGATGCTCAGGGAAACAGAGGTGGAAGTGCGGAAGTGACGCAAGCGCATCATGTCTGATGCGAAAGACAAGGACATCATGTGCAGCATGCCGAAGGCAAGCGGCAAGCGGCAAGCGGATGTATTAGGTGCTGGATGCAATGAGAGCAAGGACGATTTCACTTTCACGAAGGTTGCCCTGCTCACGCAGGACGCAGGCGAGCACGCTCAAGTAGTCGGCCTCGCGAACGAACTGCTCATAGCCGTTGGGACGCCCCCAGTATCCGTATATCTCAACCATTCCTGCAGGAATGCTGAGTCCCTCGATCTCACGTTGATACTCGTCCAGGTCTCCCGGGTAAACAACGCCGAAGCCACCGTTGGAATCGCCAAAGCCATGCCGTTTTCGAGCGAAATCCGCCAAGTCCGTGGGTTTATACCAAGCCCCAATGACTTCCCGTATAAGCAGCTCTGTATCCATATCGCACTGATTCACTACCGCAGCACCTAGTTATCGAAAGGCCAGGACATCATGTGTCTGGAGTTGATGGTAAGTTCAATACGGAATTATCGGCGCTCAGCCGTTGTAGGAGAGAACTACAAGACGGAGCGCAGGAATGACCAGAATTACTTTTTCCGGGCCATTGACGTAATAGGAGCCTGGGTGGTGCGTAGCGTGTTCGATCTGGTCCTGAAGATACTGGTCAAGTTCAGCGCACTCCAAGCCTGGCGATAGCAATGTCTGATCATCGTCAATGAACTCGGCTTGCGGCGTTGGAAGCCATGGGCCGAAGGTATGGTAATGGTCATTCGATTTGCGGGAATGGCTTGTTCCGGGAAGGTAGTTGATGCCGTTTTTGATCAGCGCCTTGGTGGTCGCTGCGTCAATGCGATACACGGCTGCTCCACACCCTTCTCTCAGGTCCCACATGCCACCTCTTGCCACTGGGTAGCTGATTCCAATCTCGGCGGGGATGATGCGCAAGTAGAACAACTCAATCCAAGCCATGCCGGAAATAGAGAGTGCAAGTGCGGCGGCAGTTAGCTTCGCAGAGCGAGGAAAAGTCTTCATGAACGCTGATTGCCTGGTAGCCAGATCCCGGGGCCAGGTTATAAAGACTGTGCATAGCGCAGCCCAAGGTTGGCGATTCCTTTGATACGGCTCGATCTTAGGCTTGCCGGGTCCTGCCAACAAGCATGTACGTAGCCAGCAGAGCGAGCCAGCTGGAGAGCGAGGCGATGGCTAGATCGATGGGGGGGATGAGCATCGCTTTGGGTCGGAAGCAGTAGTCTTCGGCTTCCATCAGTCTGATCGCCGAGGTCAGCGAAGTGACCAAGGTCGCTGGCTCAAAGATGCGCTCGCGGCTGCGTTGTCACCCGGCATAGCCCACGAAGATACTTCAAGTGATAGTCCGTGCATCTGTTCCCGCTACCCGCACGCATAAATAATGCGCCCGGCTTTCACCGGACGCACCATCACGTAACTGATGCGAAGAGCTACGCCCCGCTTACGAAACTGGCGTCTTGCGCTTCCCGCTCCACGACTTGCTGACGATCATCCAGTTGCCGTCGATCTTCGCCAACGCGAGGTAGTCCGAGCCGTCCCATGTCGGATAGTCGAGGGTGAGCTTGACCACGGCGGCGCTGTCCGTCACATCCAGGATCTGGTATTGGCGGTGACGTTGCGCCTCATCTGGCGCTGGTTTGCCGGGAAACCCTTTGGCCCATTCTTCCGTGGTCTCCATGACGACGGCGCCGCGATTGGACGAATAGCCGATAACCACGCCGTCATTCCGCAGTACGCCGCTGAGCAGCTTGGCGTCGCCTGCTTCGAAGCCGCGCAGCAGGGTCTGCATGGCGCGATCAACTTCAGCATGTTCGTTGTTCTGAGCCATCAGTGAGGTGGGGAGCAGAAGCAGTGCTGCGGCGAGAACGGTGGATCGGATTGATGTGTTCATGGGTTTCCTGGGGAGTGTGGGTTGTTGATGTGCGTGGAGTTGGACGGGGTTCTGGCCGCTCAATCCCTCCTGGCCTGGCTGGTTTGCGGGTTGGGAAGCTTGCGCAGCGCATCGACCACGGCTGCAGCCAACGGCCCTGCGGAGGCATAGTTCTGGCCCGTCATCACGCGGCCGTCGACTTCGATATAGGGTGCGTAGCCGTCCACGGCATGGAACAGGCCGCCTCGGGCTTGTACGGTCTGCCGGATCAGGAAGGGGAATTCCTTGAAGTAGGCGGCGTCGCGGTCTTCGTGTTCTTCGGGGTAGCCGGTGATGCGCTTGCCGGCGAGCAGGCTTTGGCCGCCGGCGAGTTTGAGGTTCACGATTCCGGCCGTGCCATGGCACACGGCTGAGACCACCCCGCCATTGCGCTCGTAGACATGCATGGCGATGTCCTGCAGGGCGCGGTTCTCGGCAACGCCGTACATGGCGTTGCTGCCACCGACGTAATAGACGGCGCGGTACAGGCTGGGGTCGATCTGCGCCGGTGTGGCGGTGTTGCGCAGGCCGCGCATGACGCGCTCGTCCTGCAGGCGCGCTTCCACTTCCTTGCCCACGTACGGGTCGAGGATGGGGACGTCGCCGCCGTCGGGGGTGACGAAGTCCACTGCGTAGCCGGCCGCCTGGAACGTATCCCATGCATGGACCACTTCGCCGAAGCTGATGCTGGCCGGGATGTTGGAGCTGCCGTGCACCTTGCTGCTGGCAAGGATGAACAGGATGCGTTGCTGTCCGGTCTTGCTGGGGTCGCTGAGGCTGGTGCTGGCGACAAGCTGATGGCCACCGGCCTGTTGCGTGGATGTCTCAGCAGTGGGCCGCTCCATGGCGGGTCCGGTGTTCGCTGCGGCGTCGGAAATGCCGCCCTGCCACGCGTAAAGCAGCACGATCAGCAGGGGTTTGAGGAGTCGATGTATGGGCATGGCTTCGGCTCGTTGGGGGTGAGCCGGCAGCCTATCGTACCCCTTATAAATCAATGTCTTGCTGTGTAATTCCGGAGTGCTGGAATCTATTTCAGGAGTTGCCGGCAGCGGCGCGGAATGCTCCCGGGGGCTGGCCCTCCAGCTTTTTGAAGGCGGCGTGGAAGGTGGACATCGATTGGAAGCCAGCTTCCTCGGCAACCAGCTCAAGTGGCTTTGGCGGCAGCTGCAGTAGCAGCGTTTTTGCCTCGATGACCCGCAGCTGCGCCAGGTATTGCTTGAAAGAGGTCTGCTTGTTGTCGTTCAACAGCTGCGACAGCCGGGTCTGCGGAATGCCCAGTCGACGGGCGAGGCGGGGCAGGGTCAGGCCCGGATCGAGGTAGAGGCGCTCGCGTGCCATCAGGTCGGCCAGCGCCTGCAGTTGTGGCGCTGCCTCGTCTTCGGAAATCCGCCGGTCCTGGTAGGGCTCGATCGGCGCTTGGCCGGAACGCAGGCGCAGGTAGACGAGCATGCTCGCGGCCAGGAGGAAGGTGAAGGACAGCGCGCCCACGATATACGAGGTATAGCCAGCGGTGAAATAGGCGGCCCAGATCAGCCACACGCCGAGCAGCGCCCCCAGTAACAAGGTGCTGGAGGCTGTGTCCTTGAGCTGGGTGCGGTGCCGGTACAGCAGTCCACTGGCCAATAGCAGGTAGCCCAGCCAGACATATTGGATGGCCGGGGTGATGGCATGCCGCCACAGCTCGGGATGGCCGGTGTAGGGCAGGAATACATTCACCCCGATGACAATGGCCAGCAGGCCGGTGAGGTGCCAACGGTCCGTCTTTCGCGGGCTGGAAGCGTCGGCCAGGCTTGAGCGCAGCAGAAAGAACAGGCACGGTCCGATCATGAAGCAGGCGGTCAAACCCACTTGCAGGACCACCCTGGGAATGTCCGGCCAGAAGTAGTAAGCGACCGACTTTCCGGTGCGCATTCCCACGACCAGAATCAACAGCGCCAGCCAGCGCTGGCTGGGCTCGCCCTTTGCCCGCCACCACAGGAACGATGCGAGGGTGGCGCCAATGAAGGCGCCAAGCATGGCAAAGAAGAACAGGAAGTGTTGGCTCAGCATTGGCGAAGTATTGAGAAAACCAATCTTTCGTCAAGGTGCGGAGGTCATGTATGAAGTTGCATCGAGAGCATGCGGATGTCTTGCGTATTTGGTCGCTAGGCCAAGGTTTCCCGTGCCGGTTCCACGATCTGCATCGGTGTGGAGCCTGGCTCTTTCATATGAGTCGCGTATGGCAAATGGCGGTTCAATCGAAATTGGACCAACGAAACGGCATTGCAGCCGCAGGTTGGTTGGGCCGGATTATTGGGGGTGATCTAGTTCCGGCCGTGGGCAGGCATGGACGTGTGCTTTTGCTCCTGGCCAGTGCCCTGTCCAACGGGTCGATTACCTGATCAAACGTTCCAGTTTCAGGCGCGCCATCGATTTCTCATCGCCCAGTGCCGCGCCGCGCTCCAATAGTGCCAGTGCAGCGTTGCGATCTCCTGCGCTATCACGTTCAAGTCGCATGATTGCCGCGTTGTAGGCGGCGATCGCGCTTCCAACGCTTGCCGCATGCTCAAAACCGTTCAATGCGCCATCCGGGCATAGCATGAAAATGTCAGCACCGGCGGCGGCACGCATCTGCAGCTCTGCATCGTTTTCGGGAAAAAGGCCTTGGGATTGGCTGAACCAGCCCGCGGCGAGGGGTACAAGCAGCTCTTCGTTCTTGGGAAGAAAGTAGGATCCAGCGCCCTCGCGCAGGGTGAATGCTTGTTGGGTTGTGCGACGTGTGCCGTCCTGCTTCAACCAAAGGAAGCCGTCCTCCCCAGCGACAGGAAATCCCCCGAGTGCATTGGAGAGTCGGGTAGCCAACGATTGCGTGCCAGGGCTTGGCGAGGTGCCGGTCCACGAGCCGATCAGCTCGATGCGTTTCACCTTGTGGTCAAGTGTTGGTTTGATGGACGCCGCCAGCTCGTCGATGGTGAGGATTCGCATATCCGCGTCGTACATCCGCCACGGACTTGTATGGAGGCCGATCGTGAGGATGTCATCGCTATCCGGTACCGCATCCATGTACTGGGAGACGGCATTCCCAGAGTAGATGCAGTTCTCCGGGTTCTGCTTCGGTGAGCAGGTCGGTACGGATACCGTGCCAGACAAGGGCAGTGACGCTGTTTCGCACGCTTGTGCGACGGGGCTGAGCAGGCACAGCATGAGAACGGAGGCTTTCATGGACTGACCTTCAGCAGGTGCGATGGGTAGTGCGACGAGAGTGCCGGTTGGGTGGCGCTCGTGCAAGGCATCGACCATCCAGGGTTTGTTTCGGCAGCACTTGGGAGGGTGTTGCCTGGCGGGCTGATCGGCACCAATGGTATTCGTCCGGAGCTCGAAATATACTATCCCCCAGTACAGGATATTGGCGCCGCCATGCCGCATTCCCCCGAAGAGAAGAAAAAGGTCCTGGCCCGGGTCAAACGTATCCGCGGCCAGTGCGATGCGCTGGAGCGTGCCTTGGAAGCAGGCGCTGACTGCAATCCGGTGCTGCAGCAGATCGCGGCCATCCGCGGTGCAGTCAACGGGCTGATGTCCGAGGTGATGGAGGCGCACCTGCGCGAGGAGTTCGGCCAGCCGGCGCGCTCCGATGCGCAGCGCGCTGCACGCGTTGCCGAGATGTCCAGCCTGATCCGTTCCTATCTCAAATAATTCCGGCGGCGCCTTGCGTCGTCTTCGTCATTCCCGCAGGAGAAAGTCATGAAATCACGTGCCGCCGTTGCCTTTGGTCCGGGCCAGCCTTTGCAGATCGTCGAGATCGATGTCGCGCCGCCGAAGGCAGGCGAAGTTCTGGTCAAGATCACCCATACCGGTGTCTGCCATACCGATGCCTTTACCCTGTCTGGTGATGACCCGGAAGGGTTGTTCCCGTGCGTGCTGGGCCATGAAGGTGCAGGCATCGTGGTCGAGGTGGGCGAGGGTGTCACCTCGGTGAAGGCCGGTGATCACGTGATTCCGCTGTACACCGCCGAGTGCGGCGAATGCCTGTTCTGCAAGAGTGGCAAGACCAATCTGTGCACGTCGGTGCGCGCCACCCAGGGCAAGGGCGTGATGCCGGACGGCACCAGCCGCTTCTCGTACAACGGCGAGCCGATCTACCACTACATGGGCTGCTCCACTTTCTCCGAGTACACCGTGGTGGCCGAGGTGTCGCTGGCCAAGGTCAACCCGGAAGCCAATCCGGAGCACGTCTGCCTGCTGGGCTGCGGTGTCACCACCGGGATTGGCGCTGTGCACAACACCGCCAAGGTCGCCGAAGGTGACAGCGTCGCGGTGTTCGGGCTGGGTGGTATCGGCCTGGCGGTGATCCAGGGTGCGCGTCAGGCCAAGGCCGGTCGCATCATCGCCATCGACACCAACCCGTCCAAGTTCGAGTTGGCCAAGCAGTTTGGTGCCACCGATTGCGTCAACCCGAAGGACCACGACAAGCCGATCCAGCAGGTAGTGGTTGAGATGACCGGTTGGGGCGTGGACCACAGCTTCGAGTGCATCGGCAACACCAACGTGATGCGTGCGGCGCTGGAATGCGCGCACCGTGGTTGGGGCCAGAGCGTGATCATCGGCGTGGCCGGTGCCGGGCAGGAAATCTCCACCCGTCCGTTCCAACTGGTGACCGGTCGCAAGTGGCTGGGTACGGCATTCGGCGGCGTCAAGGGTCGCAGCCAGCTGCCGGGGATGGTTGAGGACGCGATGAAGGGCGATATCGAACTCGCACCGTTCGTGACCCACACGATGGAACTGGACAAGATCAACGAAGCCTTCGACCTGATGCACGAAGGCAAGTCGATCCGCTCGGTCATCCATTACTGATCGCAGTACTTGTGGGAGCGGCGTTAGCCGCGAAGCTGGCGCTCCCTCAGTCGCAAACACCACGCAACCCAACACCAAGGATTCAAAACCATGCAACGACTCGAACACCGCGCCTGCTTCGGCGGCTGGCAGGACGTTTACCGGCACGAATCCAAGGTGTTGGGCTGCGAGATGACGGTAGGCGTCTACCTGCCGCCGCAGGCCGAGCACGGCCCGTGCCCGGTGCTGTACTGGCTGAGCGGCTTGACCTGCACCGAGCAGAACTTCATCACCAAGTCCGGCGCGCAGCGCTATGCGGCCGAGCACGGCATCATCCTGGTGTCACCGGATACCAGTCCACGTGGTGAAGCGGTGGCTGATGCAGAAGGTTACGACCTGGGCAAGGGCGCAGGCTTCTACCTCAATGCCACGCGCGAGCCCTGGGCGCGGCATTACCGCATGTACGACTACATCGTCGATGAGCTGCCGGCCTGGGTGGAAGCCGATCCGGCCGCCAGCGACGTGCGCGCGATCAGCGGGCATTCGATGGGTGGGCATGGTGCCTTGACGATTGCGCTGAAGAACCCCGGGCGCTACCGCAGCGTATCGGCGTTCTCACCTATCGTGGCGCCGACGCAGGTGCCTTGGGGGCAGAAGGCGTTTGCTGCCTATCTGGGCGAAGACCGTGAAGTGTGGAAAGCATATGACGCCACCGAGCTGGTTGCGCATGCGCAGGAGAAGCTGCCGTTGCTGATTGATCAGGGCGGCGCCGATGAATTCCTGGAAAACCAGCTGCGCCCGCAGTTGTTGCAGGCCGCCTGCGAGGCTGCCGGGCAGCCGTTGCAGCTGCGCATGCAGCCGGGTTATGACCATAGCTACTACTTCATCAGCAGCTTCATCGGCGAGCATATCGCGCATCACGCCAAGGCGATGCGCTGAGCTGTTTCTGGTATCGCCGAGCCATGCTCGGCATTGCGCTCTGCTCCCTCCCTTTCGCGTAGCGAAGGGGAGGGTTGGGGAGGGGTTGGCTTTTGCTGGTGAGGTCCCTGCCGAGCATGGCTCGGCACTACGCTCTGCTCCCTCCCTTTCGCGTAGCGATGGGGAGGGTTGGGGAGGGGTTTTGTCATTCGCTTGTAAGGCCCTTGCCGAGCATGGCTCGGCACCACGGGTCGGGTTTCCGTGGCGGGGTCTGGGTCACGTTGTTGCAGCGACCGTCGCGCTATCGTGCGGACATGGCGCCCGTCCGTTGGGGAATGCATGCCGGTAGTGCTGATCCTGCTGTTCATCGTCTGTCATGGCCTGGTGCTCGCCATCGGCTCGGGTCCCGCTGGCATTGGTTCCTTCGTCTTCCTGATCGCAGCGCCGCTGCTTGCTGCCTGGTGCTGCGTTTTGCGCGCACGGCACGACCGCGCGGCATTGGGCTGGTATGCGATCGCGCTGGCGATGCTGCTATGGGCCGGCGGCATGGCACTCAATCTTGTCGATGCACTGGGGGCGGGCCGTGCCGATGTCACCCCGCGTGCCAGCATGTTGTTGTACGTGCTTTACGCCGTGCCGCTGGTGTTCATCCTTGCCCGCGCACGGCGCGAGCGCACCAGCATCAGCCTGATTGATGCAGCAATGGCAGTGCTGTTGGGTGTGCTGTTCTTCGTACATACCGGTTTCTTTGCCGACCGCATCGATGCGGACGAACAGGCGATGCGCAACATGCGCTACATGTTTGATATTCAGAACCTGTGCATTGCCAGCTTCGCAACCGTGCGCTGGCTCGCCGGTGATGTGGCGGAGTGGCGCGGTTTCTTTCGCGCGCTGGCGCTGTATGCCCTCGCGTACCTGCTGACTGCCGGTTACATCAACCACTTCAGCTCGGAGGATTCCTTCGGTGCGTACAACGATCTACTGATCGATATGCCATTCCTTTTGTTGATGTTGCTGGCCGTGCGTAAGGTATCGGCTCCTGTCTTCGTGCCGGACCCGCGGCTGTCGCGGCTGGTCCAGGCGGGCGGCCCGATGATCCTGCCCCTGTTGCTGCTGGTGGTAGGGACCTTGGTGGTAGACCATGCACGGACGCTGGCCGTAGCCGGCTTCGTGGTCGCCACCATCGGCTTCAGCCTGCGCAGCACACTGCTGCAGATCGGCCTGTTGGAGCGACAGGCAGCGCTGGATCAGCTGGCAAGACAGGATGGCCTGACCGGTGTGGCAAACCGCCGTCAATTCGATGCTGTCCTGCAGGCCGAGGCCAGCCGCGTACATCGCAGTGGTGCCGGCTTGGGTCTGCTGCTGGTCGATATCGATCACTTCAAGGCATTCAATGATGCACACGGGCACCCGGCCGGTGATCGTTGTCTACAGGCGGTTGCGGCACAGCTGCAGGCGAATGTCCGGCGTGCGGGCGATTGCCTGGCGCGCTACGGCGGGGAAGAGTTCGCGGTGATCATCCCGGACTGCGGGCGGGAAGATGCGATCGCCCTCGCCGAGAAGCTGCGGCTGGCCATTGAGTCGCTCGCCTTGCCGGAAGCTGCGGTCAGCATCAGTGTAGGCGTGGCTTTCCTGCAGCCTTCTGCCAAGGCACCTACGGCGCAGCTGCTGGAGGATGCTGATAGCGCCTTGTATGCGGCAAAGCGTGCGGGCAGGAACCGGGTATCGGTACGCGATGGTGCGGTGTCGTGGTTCTGATGATCCTTGAATGCAGCGCCGAAACTTGCAGGAGCAGCGTGAGCCGCGAAGCTCGTAAGCCCAGCCTTGCAAGCACTGCTGCGATTGCACGAAACGCCGTTGTTTTTGCAACTCTGGTTTCGCGGCTTACGCCGCTCCCACGAAAGCACAGCTCAGCCCAGCCTTGTGGGAGCGGCATAAGCCGCGAAGCTACCTCACCTGATGTTGCGAGCGGTGCTGCGATTGCATGAAACGCTGTTGCTTTTTGCAGCTGTGGCTTCGCGGCTTACGGCCCGAGGCCACCCGGCGCCGCTCCTACAAAGTCAGGGTGAAGTCCGTGTAGGCGTAGCGGTTCTCGCGTAGCACGGTGTCGCCTTGTTCAAGGTCCAACGGGGCGCGGAACATCGGCCCCGCGCTTACACAGGTGTGAAATTCGCCGTTCTCGCCGCAGGCATCGATGCCTGCTGGCAATTCGTCCAGCAATGCTTGATCGAATGCTCGACCCGTAAAACCGGCATCCAGTCGCTCGCTGTCCACGCAGCACAGCTGCGCCCGCAGACCGCCCGCAATCATCTGCCGCGCCAGCACCGCAGTGTCGCGGCCAAACAACGGGAACAAGGTTTGCCAGCTTTGCGCTGCATACTGCTGTTCGCGCCATAGCCGGATGTCCTCCAGCAAGAGATCGCCGAAGGCGATGGTTGCAAGGCCGGGCCAGCGCTGCTGTGCTTCGTTCAGTGCCGCTGTCATGCGCTGCAGGTACACAGCGTTGTCGCAGACCTGCGGAATCCATGCTTCCAGCAGCGGCAGCCCGGCAGCGCTTGCCTGGGCCAGCAATACTTCGCGGCGCACGCCCTGCATCGAGGAACGGTCATAGCCTTCGGTCAGCGTGCTCAACAGCGCGACAACCTCGATGTCATCGCGTTGCTGGAGTTCGTGCAGCGCCCAGGCGGCGTCTTTGCCGCCGCTCCAGGAGATCAGTACCGGTGTTCTCAAGGCTCAGCGCACATCGCGCAGTTCCCAGTGGCTGCCGGCCAGCATGCGCATGCGCTGCTTGAACAGCTCGCCGGCCAGGCTGGTGGTGGCGACCAGGTCGATGCGCAGGTCGGACTGCTTGCCGGTGACCGTGGCGTTCGGGTCAACCGCACCCAAGCCGGGGTCCACGTCGTCGGGCTCGTCCTGGGTGGCCTTCCAGCGCTCGAACAGCTCCGGCGTACGCAGGGCGCTCTGCAGCTGCTCGGCGAAGGCGTCCGCGCCGCTGGCGGTGAAGGATAGGCGCGGGTCGTTGCCGCGGGCCTTGGCCGGATCGGGCAGCGAGATGGAATAGAGCACGGACATGGGGTGTCTCCTTGGTAGAGCGTCAGACTAGCGCGTCAAATGTAGTGATTTTGTCCAGATGATGCGGATTGATCAGCTGCCGAAGGTATGCGGTTCATCGGCGAATCCAATGGTCACTGCGCCCTTGCCCACGTTGACCATGCCGGTCAGGCTCATCACCGCTTCCAGCAGCGCTACGCCGTGCTGATCGCAGGTATCGCGCAACTGCCGGTAGCCGGGCAGGGCGCGCAGCTCATCCAGCGGGCCACCGTAGCTGACGCATACCGTCGGGGTCATCAGGCCGTGGACCACACGCTTGCCTACGAAGTCGAACAAGGCCTGCACGGCAGGGTCGAAGCCCTTGATCTTGGCCACCGGCTCGGTATTGCCGCGGTAGCCGTGCAGGACGGGCTTGATGTCCAGTGCACTGCCGAGGGCGACACTGAGCAGGCCGACGCTGCGGTCGCCCTTGTGGCGGGCGCGGGCGCGCAGGTAGTAGAGGTCGCGGGTGACCATATAGCCGTGTACGTTGCTTGCCACCAGCTCCAGGCGTTCGCGCATCTGCGGGACGCTGGCACCGCTGGCACCGCTGTCGCGCAGGCGCACCGCTTCCACCGCGCTCACCGCCTGTGCGGCGAACAGGTTCTGGGTGTCGATGACGCGCAGGCTGAATGGCGAGTTGTAGCCGGCGGCCTGCCGGATCGGTTTGTACTCGTTGAGGATGCTGTAGCCGGCCTGCACAGCGTTGTCATGTATTGGGCTGCGGGTGCGGGTGATGGTCATGCAGAACACCTGGTCGAAATCGGTGACCAGGTGGCTCAGGAACAGATCGCGGATCTGCTCGGCGCTGTAGGGGATGGTTTCCGCCTCGGCACTGCGTTCGCTCAGCGGCCCCTGCAGGAAGGCCAGGGTGGATTCCTCGTCGCGGTGGTCGGGGAGCACGGTGTCGCCGATCCGTACGCTGATCGGGAGCAGCACGATATTGTTCTGCTGCAGATAGCCCTTGGGCAGGTCGCAGGCCGAGTCGACCACTATTCCTATGCGCATGCGGTTGTATCCCCCAAGGGTCGTAACAGTCACGAAAGATAGGAACCCTATCTCAAAACTTGGGATGGAACAGGTGCTTTATGCGGACGCCGTCGCAATCCAAGGCATGTTTTTTCACCTTTTCCTCATTTCATCGCCGGGGGTAGCCTATTAAGCTACTGCCAAGCAACTGAGGCCCTGTCCCCGGATGCGACGACATCGGTGGGAAGTGTCACCGCCTGAGGGTAGGCGGTGAACCAGGGATCAGTAATGGAAACTGCAAGTTCGGTAGTTGAGTTCTGGCGCGCGGCTGGTCCGCAGCGTTGGTTTGTGCGTGACGAGGCCTTTGATGTCGAGTTCCGGGAGCGTTTCCTGGACCTGCACTACCAGGCGGCCCGGCGCGGTTGTGAGGACTGGCTGGAAAATGCCGAGGGCGCGTTGGCGCTGCAGATCCTGCTGGACCAGTTTCCGCGCAACTGCTTCCGTGGCACTGCGCACTCTTACGCTACCGACGGGTTGGCGCGGCATTACGCTACCCGCACCATCGAGGAAGGTTGGGACCGCGAACTGCCGCTCAAGCTGCGGGCTTTCATCTACCTGCCGTTCGAGCACTCCGAGGACCCGCAGGACCAGGAGCGCGCGGTAGCGATGTTCGAGGTGCTGGGTGATCTGGAATACCTGAAGTACGCCGAAGTGCATCGCGATGTCATCCGCCGCTTTGGCCGCTTCCCGCACCGCAACGCGGTGTTGGGCAGGATTCCGACTGCCGAAGAACTGCACTTCCTTGCTGAAGGTGGCTTTGCTGGTTGAGTGTGCGGGAGCGCTGGTGTGTTGCTGATGGTGTTGTTGGATATGCGCCTGTCCGTTAAGCACTGATCATCGTGGTACGCATGCAGTGCAGGGCTCACAGAAAGGCACAGGCTGCATGCTTTTGGTTTGGATGTAGGAGCGGCGTCAGCCGCGAAGCTGAGATAGCTGAAGTGCTTGGCACATCTGCCACCTGAAAATGTATCGGCTTCGCGGCTGCCGCCGCTCCTACAAGGTTGCCAATCAGACTGTCGTTGCTGCGGTTTTCAACACAGGAACAAAAAACGCCGGCTAGGCCGGCGTTTTTTGTGCTGCTACAGCGCGTCCCGATCAGTACTTCGGAACGCTGTTGTCCACGTTCTCCGACCAGGCATCGATGCCGCCGGTGATGTTGAACACATTGGTGAAGCCCAATGCCAGGAACTGCGCGGCAGCCTGTGCGCTGCGGCCACCACGGTGGCACAGGAATGCCAGTGCGGTGTCCTTGGGCAGGGCTTCGAGCTTGGCGCGGTTGTCGCCGTCGAAGGTTTCAAACTTGCCGTTGATCGCGGCGATGGCGCGTTCGTCAGCCGGACGCACGTCCACCACGGTGATGGCACCGGCGCGCAGCTGGTCGTCGGCGCTGCGCACGTCCAGGTCCTGCACCGGCTTGGGCGCGTTCGGGTTGTTGATCGCCAGGCCCTGGCCGCGGATGTCGTCCACCCAGTCAATGGTGATGCCGTTGGCGCGGCGCGCGCTGGAGGAATCGAACTGCACGCGCAGGCCGTTGGATTCAGCGGCGATGGCGTTGTCGTCGAACGGGGCCAGCTGGAAGTTCGGCTGGAAACTGGCATCGATGCTCAGCTGCAGGGCCGCGCCGGGCGAGTCGGCCAGGGCGCCCTTGAGCATTTCCACCGCGGCCGGGGTGACGGTGATCGACGGCGGGGTGCGGTCCGGCGCAGCCAGACCGAGCAGGCTGCTCAGTTCGCCGCTGCTGGCCATCTGCAGGATGATGTCGCTGCCGCCGATCAGCTCGCCGTCCACGTACAACTGCGGAATGGTCGGCCAGTCGCCGTAGACCTTGATGCCTTCACGGATTTCCTGGTCGGCCAGCACGTTGACGTGGCCGAACTGCACGCCCAGGTCCTGCAGCGCGCCAACAGCCTTGGCCGAGAAACCGCACTGCGGCATGGTCGGCTGGCCCTTCATGAACAGGACGACGCGGTCGGCGCCGAGGATGGATTCAATGCGTGAACGCAGGGCGGGGTCCAGGGACATCGTGAACTCGTATAAGTGGTCGTAGACCAGCTGATTCTACGCTGCATGGCATCATAGGGAATGACTGCCCCGGAAACCCTGCATCGCATTCCCGTACACCCCTGGCGTTGGCTGTCCTGGCTGCTTGTCTCGCAATTGCTGGTTGCACTGCTGTGGTGGCGGTTGGGCTGGATGTGGGGTTTGCCCTTGATGCTGCTCAGTCATGCTCTGTTCGTCGTACCGGTATTCCTCCCCAACAGCCGCTTCTACGCGCCGGTGACCAGTCGCGCGCCCGGCCAGGACGTGTGGCTGACAATTGATGACGGCCCGTCCGATGAGACCCTGGCGGTGCTCGATCTGCTCGATCGGCACGACGCCAAGGCCACTTTCTTCATGGTCGGCGAGCGTGCACAGGCCCGCCCGGAGCTGGTGCACGAAGTGCTGCGACGTGGCCATGACCTTGGCAATCACAGCCATTCACACCCGCAGGCGCGTTTCTGGGGGTTGGGCCCGGCGCAGATGGCGCGTGAAATCGGCCAATGCCAGCAGGCGCTGACTGCCATTGCCGGGGTGCCGCCGCGCTGGTATCGCTCGGTGGTAGGCATGACCAACCCATTCGTGGCGGTGTCGCTCAAGCGCCATGGGCTGGTACGGATTGGCTGGAGCGCGCGCGGCTATGACGGCGTGAACTGCACGCCGGAGGGCGTGGTCGCACGGATTGCGCCGGATCTGGCGCCAGGCGCCATCGTCCTGCTGCATGAAGGTGCTGCCCACGGCCACAACCTGGCCATCATCGACGCCGTGCTGCAGCAGTTGCATGCGCGTGGCCTGCGCGCCCGCCTGCCGCAGACAACAGCGTAGACTCGCTTCCCCGCCATTGCGCGGCGTTCTGGAACCGCATCATGCCTTTCTCCCAACTCGGCCTGTCTCCCTACGTGCTGCCCGCGCTGCAGCAGGCCTTGCAGCAGGCCGGTTATCTGGCGCCAACGCCGATCCAGCAGCAGGCCGTGCCCTTGTTGTTGAAGGGCCGTGATGTGGTCGCGCTGGCGCCCACCGGTTCGGGCAAGACGGCCGCTTACGTACTGCCGGCGCTGCAGCGCTTCTTCATGGCAACGCCGCGTAAGCCACGCGTGCTGGCCCAGTTGATCCTGGTGCCGACCCGCGAACTGGCACAGCAGGTAAGTGACGTGTTTGCCACCTTGGGTCGCGAGTTGCCGCGACGGCCGCACCTGGTCTGCGCGGTCGGCGGTGTGTCGATCAATCCGCAGATGATGTCGCTGCGCGGTGGTGCCGACATCGTCGTGGCCACCCCGGGGCGCTTGTTGGACCTGCTGGCGCATAACGCCCTGTCATTGAAGCAGGTGCAGCTGCTGGTGCTGGATGAGGCCGATCGTCTGCTGGAGCTGGGCTTTGGCGATGAGCTGCGGCAGATCCTGGCTGAGTTGCCGGTGAAGCGGCAGACCGCTTTGTTCTCGGCCACGTTTGCGGCCGATATCCAAGCCTTGGCTGCAGCGGGCCTGCATGAGCCGCAGCGGCTGGAGATCGGGGAACAATCCGCGCCGGATATCGAACAGCGCGCCATCCACGTCGATAGCGCCCGGCGCGCCGAGTTGTTGCTGTCCTTGCTGGAAGATCCGCAGTGGCAACAGGTATTGGTCTTTGTCGGCAGCATCCGCGACGGTGACCGCTTGGCGTCACAACTGCGCAAAGCCGAGATCAACGCGCAGGCGCTGCACGGTGAACTGTCGCAGGGGCGCCGCTTCCGCATGCTGCAGGATTTCAAGGACGGCGAAGTACGGGTGTTGGTCGCGACCGACCTGGCTGCGCGCGGCATCGATATCACGCGCTTGCCGGTGGTGGTGAATTACGACCTGCCGCGTGCGCCAGCCGATTACCTGCACCGCATCGGCCGTACAGGACGGGCAGGCGAGAAGGGGCTGGCGCTGACTTTCGTCGATTCGGCGGCGATGGCGCATTGGCGATTGATCTGCAAACGCCATGGGCTGCAGAACGCGACTGAAGTAATCGAGGGCTTTGAGCCTACGCAGGCAGCACCGGTGGCCAGCGTGGTTGCTGACGACAATGGCGGCATCAAGGGACGCCGGCCGAGCAAGAAAGATCGGGCGCGGGCAGCTGCGGCGGCGGAGAAAGCTGGGCCCTGACAGGATTAGGGTAGAGCCGAGCCATGCTCGGCTGGGGCGTTACCAGCCAATCGTCTGTGGGAGCGGTGTAAGCCGCGAAGCCCAAGATCCGGCAGATTGCGGACCAGTCGGTGATTCCAATGGTGCCGGTTTCGCGGCTTTCACCGCTCCCACATCGTTCCTGCACGTAGATGGATGGCCTGCAAGGCCCTTGCCGAGCATGGCTCGGCACTACATTGGGCGCTACCGATAAGGCTTCTGCCGAGCATGGCTCGGCACTACGCGATCAATCTTCGAAATCGGTCTCTGCTGCCGGGGCTGCGTCGGCTACCGGGCGCGGGCTGCGCTTGGCGGTCTTGCTGAGCACTTCGACGTAGAACTGGGTGTTGCCAGCGGCTACCAGCGCGTCGATTGCGCGGAACAGCTCGTCGTAGCCCACCGGCTTGGCCGAGGCTTCATCCACGCCCAGCTTGCTGTCGAAACCCCAGGAATCGGCGCCGGCCGGCAGTGCCTTGCCGCGCTCACGCTTGGTGTACTTGCGGATGTCGTGCTTGCTGGCTTCCAGCAGGCGGTCGGGGTGCTTGCCTTCGATGGCGAGGCTATAGGTCTTCTTCACGGGAATCTCGTTGCTGCGCCAGCCCGGTTGGGCCGGCAGGGAATGGCACCATTATCGGTGCAAACGGCTTGACCGTGGTTCAACCGCGTCGGGCGACCAGCAGCCAGTTGTTGAATGGAGTGTTGCCGTACAGCGGGGTGAGGCTGACGGTCAGGCCGCATTGTTGTAGTAAAGCGCGCAAAGAGTCGGCATCGGGGTAGTGGCGGGGCCTGAACTGCATCCAGCCGATCAGGTTGGCCGCGCGGTCGCCGATGCGCGAGATACGGCCACGGCGGGTTTCGTCGGCCAGGGCCATGCGCATCACCAGCCGGCCGTCATCCTCAAGCATTGCCGCCGCATTGCGCAGCAGGGATCGCTGGGCGTCATCGGGCAGATATTGCAATACGTCGAGAATGGCGACGCTGCCGCGATGGGCTGGCAGGGTGGTGGCCAGATCCATGACTTCGAAGGTGCTGGCGCTGAGCGCCGAGCGCTTGGCGACTTTGCTTGCCCGCTGAATCTTGGCGGTGTCATTGTCGACGCCCCGGTAGGGCATGGATTGCCCGTCGTAGCGCAGCGCATGCGCCAGCAGACCCAGACCGCAGCCCATGTCCAGCAGCGGTGCGCTGCTGCCGCTTAGTGCTTCGAGCACGCCGGGATAGAGCGGGTCACTGCGCAGTTTGCCCAGCGTGTAGTAATAGTCCCAGCGGTTGCCCCAGGGCTGTATTGGAGCAAATGCGCCGGCAATGGCCTTGGCGGCATCAGCCGAAAAGGCTTGATGGCCGGCATGCTCGGTCACGTGGCAGGGGCTGCCTGCAGCAGTTCCGCAGCTACCGGCAAGGCAGCTTCCATCCAGCGGCGATACATGGCGGCTGAAGGATGCAGGCCATCATCGGCCAGCATCTCCGCCGTTTCACCACCATCACGGCTGGTCGGGGTGATGTCGACGAAGGCCACACCGTAGTCGCCACAGCAGGCGTGTGCGGCGGCGTTGAAGTCGTCGATTTCGCGGGCGACCTGGGCCGCATCGCGGCCGTTCTGCTGCGCGTAGGGGGTGAAGCCCCAGTCCGGTGTGGACAGCACCAGCACGCGGCGCGGGTCTTCACCGGTCAGGGCGATCGCGCGCTGCAGCAACTGTTCGAACTGTTGCCGGTACTCGGCCAGCGGCCGACCGCGGTACTGGTTGTTGACCCCGATCAGCAGGCTCACCAGTGCGTACGGCCCTTGCGGGGCTTCGGCGTCGATGGCGGCAGCCAACTCGTCGGTGGTCCAGCCGGTGGTGGCGATGACCTGCGGGTCGTCCAGCACGATGCCCTGGGCGCGCAGCGCGGCGGCCAGCTGGAACGGCCAGGTGCCGGCCTGCGGTACGCCTTCACCGATGGTGTAGGAGTCGCCCAGCGCCAGGTAAGACGTGGGAGTGGCTGCGGTCTCGCTGATCAAGGCCAATCAGCCCACCGCACTGCGCGGCTTGAGCTGCACGACCTTGGTGACGGCTTCGGCGCGCCGGCTGAGCAGTTTGTCGATGCGACCGAAGACCTCGCGCATCACGCTGGCCTCGGGCAGCAGGGTGACGCGGAAGTGGTTGCGGTAGGGCACGTTGAAGCTGGAACCCGGCACCACCAGCACGCCTTCTTCTTCCATCAGCTGCAGGGCGAAGTCGTGGTCGTCGAAGCCTTGCGCGGCCGGGCCGACAACTGCCGGGAAGGCATACAGCGCGCCCGACGGCACCACCAGCGACAGATGCTCGCTGGCCTCGCAGGCCTCGATCACCGCACGGCGGGTTTCGTACAGGCGGCCGCCGGGGCTGCACAGTTCGGAAATGGTGTCCGGGCCGTTGACCGCGGCTTCGATGGCGTACTGGCCGGGCACGTTGGCACACAGGCGCAGCGCGCTGAGCAGGTCGAGCGCGGCGCGGAATTCGCCCAACTGCTCGCCGGCACCGGACAGCAGCATCCAGCCCACGCGCCAACCGCAGGCGCGGTGCACCTTGCTCAGGCCGCTGAAGGTCAGGCAGGGGTGATCGCCGGCCAGCGGTGCGACCGGCTGGAACTGCGTGCCGTCATAGAGGATCTGGTCGTAGATTTCGTCCACCAGCAACAACAGGTTGTGCTTGCGGGCAATGGCGACGATTTTTTCCAGCAGCTCGCGCGGGTAGCTGGCGCCGACTGGGTTGTTCGGGTTGATCAATACGATGGCGCGGGTGCGCGAGGACACCAGCGCTTCCATCTCCACCGGATCGGGCAGGAAGCCGTTTTCCGGACGGCAGCGGTAGTACACCGGACGGCCGTCATTGAGGATGGTGGCGGCCGACCACAGCGGGTAATCCGGCGAGGGCACCAGCACTTCATCGCCCGGGTTGAGCAGGGCGCGCAGCGACAGGTCGATCAGCTCGGACACGCCATTGCCCAGGAACACGCGGTCAGCAACAGCATCGGGCGCACCACGGCGGGCGTAGGCGGCGGCGATGGCTTCACGTGCGACTGGCAGACCCTGCTGATGGGTGTAGGGATCCGTGCGACCCATGTCGTCGGCGATGGCGTGCTGCAGGTGTGGAGGCGCACGGAACCCGAACGCACCGGGATTGCCGATATTGAGCTTGATGAGCTTGCGGCCCTGGGCCTCCAACTCCCGCGCTCGTCGGGCCAGTTCACCACGGATTTCGTAGCGGACTTCGGACAGGCGTTCACGGGTAGCTAGCGGTTTGACAGGGCTTGACATTTTCTCAGGGCCATCAAGGGCATGGATTCTGCATGGTAGCCGAATTGTTGCGCTGCGGGGCGGGGCTTTGGCGCCGGGATTGGGGATTCGGGAATGGGGATTGGTTACAGGCAAAAACAACTACCGGAGCAAGGGCAACGGCACCCCTCCCCACCCCTCCCCTTGCCTGCGGCAAAGGGAGGAAGCCAAGCTTTGCCCCCTTTTGCCGCAGGCAAGGGGAGGGCCGGGGAGGGGTGCTTTGGCTTTGGCTTTGGCTTTTGCTCATGTCCAGACCCAGACGCAACTGAACCGCCATTCCCGGCGCCAAGCCCCACCCCGGTAGAATCCCCCAATGACTGATTCCATCGACTTCGATTCGCTGCGCCATATCGGCTGGCCATGGCCCGGTGCTCCCGAGGACCCGCAATGGCAGGAGGCCTTTGCCGCCCACCCGCAGGCCCGCCCGGGGCGGGTGATCGAGCAGCACCGTTCCGGCTACGTGGTCGCCGATGCGCCCGACAACAGCCTCAAGACCGAGTCGCCGCCGGAATGGCAGCGCCCGCGCTTCCCCAGCCATGAGCGTGCGGCGGTAGGCGACTGGGTGTTGCTGGACGGCAAGCGCATCGTCGCACTACTGCCGCGGCACACCTCGATCAAGCGTGGTGCCGCCGGTGAGCACTATCACCAGCAGGTGATCGCGGCCAACATCGATACGGTGTTCATCGTCTGTGGCCTGGACGCCGACTTCAACCCGCGCCGCATCGAGCGCTACCTGCTGCTGGTTGGCGGCGGTGGTGCGTCACCGGTGGTGGTGCTGACCAAGGCCGACCAGACCGAGTACAGCGAAGACGCGCTGGCGGTGTTGGAAGACCTGGCCGCGCAGCAGATTCCGCTGCTGGCGATCAACGGCAAGGACCCGGAAAGCGTGTCCGCCCTGCTGCCGTGGTTGGGCCCGGGCAATACCGTGGTGCTGGTGGGTTCCTCCGGTGCTGGCAAATCCACCTTGACCAACACGCTGTTGGGCGAGGACCGGATGAAGACCAACGAAGTGCGCAGCAATGATTCGCGCGGCCGCCACACCACCACCCATCGTGCGCTGATGCCGCTGCCGTATGGCGCCTGCCTGATCGATACGCCCGGCATGCGCGAGCTCAAGCCGACCGGCGAGGAAACCCTGGCTGAAGGTGGCTTCGCCGACATCGAAGAGCTGACCACGCAATGCAAGTTCCGCGATTGCTCGCACCACAGCGAACCGGGTTGCGCGGTGCAGGAAGCCATCGAGCGCGGTGACATCGACGAAAGCCGGCTGGAGAGCTACCTCAAGCTGCGCGAGGAAGTGGCGCAGGCCGCAGCCAAACTTGCCCAGCGTCAGGCCGAGCAGGCGACCGAACGCAAACATAGCGGGCGCGGTGCGCAGTGGCGGCCGATCAACAAGGGCAAACGGCGCTGAAGCCGGCGCTCGCCGCTCTGGCTCCCTCCCTTTTGCGCAGCAAAGGGGGTGAAGAAGGCCCGCTTGCGCGCCACTGGCGCGCGGCCTGATGAACGACCGAAGGCTATGCCTTCGGGCCGGACGGGTTGGGGAGGGGTAAGCTGTTCGCAGCGCTGATGCAATTGTGGCTTCGTGGCTTACGCCGCTCCCACAGACGAGTGCTTGAACTGCGTTTTATTTGAATGGAGCAGGCATGGACACGGTTGATACCCACAGCGATCCAGCCATCAGCCATCACGCCGCGCTGGATGCGCGGATGGTGGCGGCGGTCAAAGGCATCCGTCTGCTGAGCCTGACCAGCTGGCCGGCAAACATGCAGGCGCCGTTCCTGGAAAGTGTGGCGCGTGGCAACCCGCTGCTGCCGCAGGTGGACTACCCCAAGCTCGACTTCAGCGAAACGCGGCGCGAACTGGCTGCAGTAATGGAAGCGGTGGATGCGAGCCATCCGCTGGGCAGCTACATCCAGGATTCGGCGCGCAGCTGGGATCTTGCTGCCAGCCTGTTGGAAGGCCTGGGCACGCGTGCGGTGGATGACTATTCCACCCAGTTGTTCGGTGTGCCCGAGCAGCCGATGCCTGGCAATGGCCCGACCACCCGCGATGCAGCGCGGCACTTCATCCAGATCGCGCAGGAACTGGACCACGAGCTGCTGGCACCGGAGGAACAGGTGCCGGTATCGGCCACGGCCTTGCAACTGATGCTGCAGAGCGACCTGGATGAGTTCTTCGCCGGGCGCATGATCAGCGTGGAGCTGGACCCGGAACTGATCGCCAAGGCTGCCGCGGGTGCGACCCGTATCCGCCTGCGTACCCGCGCCACCTTCAGTGCCTATGACCGTGCGCAGCTTTACCACCACGAAGCGCTGGTGCATTCGCTGACCGCGCTCAACGGCCGCGATCAGCTGGTGTTGCCGAGCCTGGCCTTGTCTTCGCCGCGCATCACCGCCACGCAGGAAGGCCTGGCGACGTTTGCCGAGCAGATCACCGGCAGCATCGACATCCAGCGGCTCAAGCGCATCAGCCTGCGTATCGAGGCGATTGCGATGGCGCGTGATGGCGCTGATTTCATCGAGGTCTTCAAATACTTCCGTGGCGCCGGGCAGACTGCCGAGGAAAGCTTTTCCTCGGCACAACGTGTGTTCCGTGGCGTTCCCACCAGCGGCGGCGCGGCCTTCACCAAGGACACGGTGTACCTGCGCGGGCTGGTGTCGGTGCACACCTTTTTCCGGCAGATGCTGCGCGATGAGCAGCTGCAGACCTGTCGTTGGCTGTTTGCCGGCAAGATGACGCTGGAAGACGCACAGACGCTGACGCCGCTGTTCGAGGCCGGGGTGCTGGCGCCGCCGCGCTGGTTACCGCAGTGGATCAACCGCGCCAATGGCCTTGCCGGCGCATTGGCGTTCTCGCTGTTCGCCAACCGTATCCGCATGGACCAGATCAGCGAAAGCTGAGTTGGCTCAGGGCGTGTCCAGCAACTGCTGCACCGCCCGTTCGCCACTGCCCATCGCCAGCGTCCAGCCGAGCATGCCATGGCCGATGTTGCAGGCCAGACCATCGCCGAGGTTCTTGATGATCGGTGAGGTCCACGGCGTGACCGGGCGCAGCCCGGCCCAGCTGCTTTCGATGCGCTCGTAGTCGGCGGCCTCGGGCAATGACGCGCGTGCCTGCGCGATCAGTGTTGCCAGCCGTGCCGGTTCTGGCGCGGGATTCCAATCGTTGAGGTCAGCCAGTCCGGCGACGCGGATGCGCTCGCCCAAGCGGCAGAACACCAGTTTGCGCTTGGTGTCGGTGATGCTGACCTTGGGTGCATTGGCGCCCAATGGTGCGGTGAAGGAGTAGCCCTTGATCGCCATCACCGGCATGCGCAGACGCAAGGGTTTGAGCAGGGCAGGGCTGTCGATGCCAGCGCAGACCAGCACACGTGCTGCCTGCAGCGTGCGGCCGTCGCGTGCCTGCAGCTGCCAGTGGCCGCCAGCACGATGCAGCGACTGTGTGTCGAGGTCGAACATCGCCTGCAGGCCGTACTGCTGCTGCAACACCTGCAGCAGGCCTTGGCTGAAGCGGTAGGGGTCGCCCGCCTCTTCCTCGGGCGAATAGACGCCACCAGCCAACCACGGCGCGCCGCTGAGTGCAGGTTCTATGGCGATTGCTTCGGAAGCGTTGACCAGCCGCTGCTGCACGCCATGACCGCGCTTGAGCGCGATCATCGCCGCCGCTCCCTGCACGCCTTCGGCGGATGGGTACAGGTGCAGCTTGCCGGAGACTTCGTGGTCGAAATCGATGGGGTGCTGTTGCAGCAAGGCCTGCATGGCCTGGCGCGATTCCAGTGCCAGTTCCAGCGTGGCCAGGGTATTGCGCTGCAGGCCTGCCGTGTTGGCCTGGCGCAGGAAAGCCAGCCCCCAGCGCAGGAAATCCGGATCAGCTGACCAACGTGTGCGGAAAGGCCCGTTGCGACCGAATGCCATCTCCGGCAGTTGCGCCCAGGTTGCCGGGCCGGCCATTGCATCGGTGTAGGCGTAGCTGAGCTGGGCGCCGTTGGCGAACGAGGTGCCCAGTGCCGGGCCGGCATTGCGATCCAGCAGCAGCACCGAACAGCCGCGCTTTGCCGCGGCATAGGCAGTGGCCAGACCCACCACACCAGCGCCGATGACAACAAGGTCATGGCGGGAAGAAGGGGCGGGTGCAGCGTTGGATGTCATCAGCGGAACAGTGCAGGGCGGGTGATGCCCCATTGTCGCGCCAACCCGTGCACAAGGCACGGGTATGGCGCACGGAACCGGCGGATTAGTGTGGCCAGAAGTTCAGGAAGCCGGTGATGATCAGCGCATTGATGAAGTCAATGAAGAATGAGCCGACCAACGGTGCAACCAGGAAGGCGCGTGGCGCCGGCCCGTAGCGCTGTGCCAGCCGCCGCATCACTGCCATCGCGTTGGCGGTGGTGCCGAGCATGAAGCCGATGAAGCCACCGCCCATTATCGCTGCGTCGTAGTCGCGACCCATCAACCAGTAGATCGGCACTGCGAACAACGCGACGACCGACACCTGGATGATCAGGTTGACCAGCAGCGGCAGGCCCATTCCAGCCAATTCCCAAAGCTTCAGATCCATCAGTGCGATGGCCAGGAACAAGGCCAGGCTGATATTGCCGATCAGGTCGGTGGTCGGGACCGACAGCTTGATCCAACCGGTGTAGTCATCGATGTTGCGGATCACCGCGCCAACCAGCATCGCGCCGATATAGGTTGGCAGGGTCAGGCCCATGCTTTCGAAGCCCTTGCCCACCCACACTCCCAGCCACATCGCCATCAGCAGCACGACGATGCTCTTGAGCGCGTCGAACTCACGCGCCGACTCGCTGGGGTAGCGTACGGTGACCCCTTCGTCTTCACCCAGCTGCGCGCCGGTGGCCTTCTGGCTGGGATGCTGCACCTTGAAGCGCTGCATCAGCACAGTGATCACCGGGCCACCAACCAGGCCGCCGCAGATGATGCCAGCCATTGCCGCTGTCACCGCCAGGCTTTCCGCACCGACCAGCCCGGCCTGCTCGAAATGCCCGGCAAAGGCCAGGCCGGTGGCCGGGCCGCCGGTCAGCGTGGCCGAGCCGGCCAGCACGCCGAACATCGGGTTCAGGCCGAACATCTTGGCCACGCTGATGCCGATCAGATTCTGCAGCACCGCGAAGATGCTGCCGATCAGCAGGAACAACATCACCTGCTTGCCGCTGACCCGCAGCAATCGCACGCTGGCATTGATGCCCAGGGTGGTGAAGAACGCCACCATCAGCGGTGTCTTGAGTGTGGTGTCGAGTGTGAACAGGGTGGTCTGCTGTCCATGTGCCCACCACACGGCCAATGCCACCAGCAGGCCGCCAACCACCGGTTCAGGCAGGTTGTAGCGGCGGAAGAACGGGATGGCACGGCACAATGCGTAGCCGGCGAACAGGGTCAAGCCCGCAAAGGCGACCGTCTGTACGGCGTCAAGTTGAATCATAGGGGTGGGGACCTTACACCAGCGAAGGGCGAACTTTGTCGTTCCTTACGCACAATAGCAACCGGGCCTATTGGCACTGGCTGGTCATAAAGGTCAGATCGGGGCCATGAAGACGGGTAGTGCCGAGCCATGCTCGGCAGAGGCTTTCCCAGCAATCCAGGTGTAGTGCCGAGCCATGCTCGGCAGGGGCACTACCGGTACAGCTTCAGCCGAGCATGGCTCGGCACTACAGAGAAGCGGGTCCCTGCCGAGCGTTGCAGGCGCATCAGTCGCGCTGCGGACGCTTGTAGGCCACGCAATCCACTTCCACCTTGCAGTCCACCACCATGCGGCTTTCGACGCAGGCGCGGGCAGGCGGGTTTTCGCCGAAGTAGTGCTTGAACACGCCATTGAAGGCGTAGAAGTCGCGGGCGTCGTCCAGCCACACGCCGCAGCGCACGACATGCTCGGGGCCGTAACCGGCCTCGGCCAGGATCGCCAGTACGTTGCCGATCACCACATGCGACTGCTCGGTCACGGTGCCGGCGACCAGTTCGCCGTCGCGCATCGGTACCTGCCCGGACACGAACAGCCAGCCATCGGCCTCGACTGCACGCGAGAACGGCATGTGCTGCTTGCCTTGGCCAACGCCACCTTCGGCGCCATAGCGTTTGATATCACTCATCGGTATTCCTTTATATAGGTACAGCGGTTGCAACTCAGGCTGCTGGTGCAACCTCGGGGCAGACAAAACGGCCGGCGCGGGCAACGACCTGCTTGCCGTCGTAGCTCAGGCAGCCGTTGACCCAGACCGCGCTGATGCCCTCGGCGGCGCGGATCGGGTCGTGGAAACTGGCGGTGTCGCGTACCCGTGCCGGGTCGAACAGCACCAGGTCGGCGTACCAGCCAGCGCGGATGAAACCGCGCGCGCCCATCGCGAAGCGCGACGCGGGCAGCCCTGTCATCTTGTGCACGGCGGTGTGCAGCGGGAACAACTGCTCGTCACGGGCGTAATGGCCAAGCACGCGCGGGAAGGTGCCCCATAGCCGCGGATGTGGACGCGGATCACGCGGCAAGCCATCGGAACCGATCATGGTCAGTGGATGGGCGAGGATCTGGCGTACATCGGCCTCGTTCATACCGTGGTAGACCGCCCCGGCGGGTTGCAGACGGATCGCGGCATCCATCAGTGAGACATTCCAGTCTGCGGCGATCGCGGCCAGCAGGCGGCCGCCCTGGGCGGGCTCGGGCTCGGACCAGGTGATCAGGATGTCGAACGCATCGGTGACCTGCTTCAGGTCCAGGGTCGAGGCACTGGCGGCATAGGGATAGCAATCGCAGGCGACATCCTGGTTGGCCGAGGCGGCGTGCAGGCTGGCCAGCACTTCGCCGCTGCGGCCCCAGTTGTCGATGCCGGCGCACTTCAGGTGCGAGACGCGCACCGCTGCCTGCGGCGCGCGTGCGGCATGGAAGGCTTCTTCCATTGCATCGAGGATGCCGCCGAATTCGTCGCGCAGGTGAGTGGCATACAGACCATCGCGCGGCAGCTCTGCTGCCAGCGCATCCACTTCCGAAGACGGTGCGCTGAACGCCGACGCATAGGCCAGGCCGCTGCTCAGGCCGAGTGCGCCCTGGGCGAGGCTGTCACGCAGCTGCGCCCGCATCGCGCTGATCTCGTCATCGCTGGCGGCACGGTCCAGCCTGTCCATGTGGTTCTGGCGCAGGGCAGTGTGGCCGACCAGCGCGGCGACGTTCACGGCAGGGCCGGCGAGGTCCACCGCCTTGCGGTAGCTGGCGAAATCCGCGTAGCGGAAATCCTCGGCATCGCCCAGCAGGTTCATCGGGTCCGGCACCTGATCGCGGATCTGCACCGGGCTGGCGCTGATGCCGCAGTTGCCGACCACCACGGTGGTCACGCCCTGCGACAGCTTGCTGAGCATGTCCGGATTGCGGATTACTTCCAGGTCGTCATGGGTATGCACATCGATGAAGCCCGGTGCCAGCGCCAGGCCCTGCGCGTCGACCACATTGGCCGCCGCTGTGTCGCCAAGCTGGCCGACGGCGACGATGCGCCCGGCATTGATGGCCACATCACCCTGCACGCCAGCCTGGTCGCTGCCATCGAAGATCAGGGCATTGCGTATCAAGAAATCATGCATGGATCAGTCACCCAGCGGCAGGCGCGAATCACCGCCACGGTGGCGGTCCAGTGCCAGCTTGATGCGGCGCAGGTGCTCGTGGTTGGCATTGGCGTCGCTGAGCGCGGTGGTGGTGGCGAGCACGTCGATTGCCAGCATCATCGCGTAGCGCGAAGCGGAGGGTTTGAACACGAAATCCGTTTCCTCGATCTGGATCGGCAGCAGCCAGTCGCTGCGTTCGGCCAGGGCGGTGCCGGCTTGGGTGATGGCGCCGATGCGGGCGCCGTAGGTACGGGCGATATCGGCGGCGGAGACGATTTCCGGGGTGATGCCGCTGACCGACAACACCAGCACCAGATCTTCCGGGCCCAGCGTGGCGCCGATGATCTTCATCATCAGCGCATCGCTGCAGGCCGAGACCGGGCGGCCGAAGCGCACCAGACGGCTCTGCAGTTCCTGCGCGAACACGGTGGAGCAACCGCCCAGGCCGAAGATGTGGATCATCCGCGCGTTGCACAGCGCGTCGGCCAGGCCCTGCACCACGTCTTCCTTCAGGTTGGCGATGTTGTGGCGCAGGCTTTCCTGGATGTCATCGCAGATCTGCGCGTACAGCGCGGATACCGGTGGTGCGTTCTGCTGCTCCAGGAAGCGCTTGCCGACCGCGCTGGCCGAGGCCAGGCGTGCACGCAGTTCGCGGACATGCTCGCAGCCCAGTGCCTTGGCGAAGCGCGAGATGGCGGCCGCGCTTACTTCGGCGCGTTCGGCCAGCTCGCTGACGCCGTACTGCGCGGCGGCATCCACGTCGGCGAGGATGGCTGCAGCAATGCGCGCTTCCACCGGGCTGAACTCGTGCTGGCGCTGGCGCAGCTCATAGACGATATCGAACGTATTCTGCGACATGTTCAAAGCACCATGGAAAGGGCCATCACCAGCGACAGGGCGATGACGGAAATGAGGGTTTCGAGCACCGTCCAGGTCTTGAAGGTCTGGGCGACAGTCATGTTGAAGTATTCCTTCACCAGCCAGAAGCCACCGTCATTGACATGTGACAGCACCACCGAGCCTGCACCGGTGGCCAACACCAGCAATTCGGGGTGGGCATAGCCCATGGCGGCGGCAATCGGCGCGACGATTCCGGAAGCCGTGGTCATCGCCACGGTTGCCGAGCCGGTGGCGATACGCATCAGCGCGGCCATGGTCCAGCCCATCAACAGCGGCGACAGCTCGAAACGCTGCGACAGGCCGATGATCTCGGCGGCAACGCCGGTATGTACGAGGATGCCGTTGAGGCCGCCGCCGGCGCCCACCAGCAAGGTGATCGCCGCCGTAGGTGCCAGGCATTCCTGGGTGAACTTGAGGATCTGCTCGCGGCTGAAGCCGCGCATCAGGCCCAAGGTAATGAAGCTCATCAAGGTCGCCAGCAGCAACGCCACCACCGAGTGGCCGATGAAGCGCAGGCCATGGTTGAGGGGCGAGCCGGGCGTTGCGATCTGGTCGGCCCAGCCGCCAAGCAGCATCAGCACTACCGGCAGCAACAAGGTGGCCAGGGTGATGCCGAAGCTGGGCAGCTGCTCATCGGGAATGCGGCCATGGCCTTCGTCCAGTAGCGCTGCTTCCATCGGGTTGTGTGCGGGCAGCTTGACCCGTGGCGCGACGAACTTGGCGAATATCGGGCCGGCGACGGCAGCGGTCGGCAAGCCGATCAACAGCGAATAGAACACGGTGCGGCCGACATCGGCGCCATAGGCATTCACCGCCAGCATTGCCGCCGGATGCGGCGGCACCAGACCATGCACCACCGACAAGCCGGCCACCATAGGCAGGCCGACCAGCAACAGCGGCACGCCGGTGCGGCGGGCGACATTGAGCACGATCGGGATCAGCAGTACGAAACCGACTTCGAAGAAGATCGGCAAGCCCACGCAGAAGGCGATCAGCATCATCGCCCAGTGCACGTTCCTGGTGCCGAAGCGGGCGATCAGGGTGCGCGCGATGCGCTCGGCGCCGCCGGACTCGGCCATCATCTTGCCGAGCATGGTGCCCAGCGCGACGATCAATGCGATATGCCCCAGCGTCTTGCCGACTCCTTGTTCATAGGCCGGCAGGATCTCCGGTGCCGGCATGCCGGCAAACAGCGCCAGGCCCACCGATATCAAGGTGACACTGATGAAGGGATTGAGTCGGAAGCGGGCGATCAGCACGATCAGTGCAAGGATCGACAATGCGGCGTAGATCAACAGCAGATTACCGTCGGTCATGCGTACAGGCTCGATGGAAGCAGTTAGAACTGCGTGGAAACAGCGCCGACAACGCGGTGCGCGTCATCAACCACCAGCAGGTGGCGCCATTTGTCGAAGGTCAGGCAGGGGTGGGAAATATCGAAACAGAGCATGTCGCCCACCTGTAGTGCATCGTCGGCCTGCAGTTCGAGGAAGGCGTGCTGGTCCATCATCGCGGTGACCTTCCAGTGTGCGGCGGCTGCACGTGGCGCTGCATCGCCGGGGCGATAGTGCAGCGCGGGCACCGGCAAGCCCGCATCGAAGGCGGCGTCACGTTTGCCCAGTGCGATGATGGCCTTGCCCGGTTCCGGACGTGACTGCACATAAGCCCATAGTCGCAGTGCAGGTTGTAGGCTGCTGCCCATCTCGCGGGCGACCGGGTTGCTGGCGTGGATACGCTCGGCCGCCTGCCGGTAGATGCCGACGTCGTGGCTGAGGTAGCAGCCCGGACGCAGCACGATCTGCGTGTCGGCATCATTGGCCAGCACGGAGAACTCCTCGGCGACCACGTCGAACCACGCCGAACCGGCGCCGCTGAGGATGGCCGGCAACTGGCGGAAGCCACCACTGGCACGGATCGCCTGCCACTGCGCAAGGCTGCGCTGCAGCATCGCGCGCACGCCAGCCTCGTCGCCGGCGACACCTTCATAGACTTCCACGCCGACCAGCGCGACCGCATCCGGCCAACGCGCAATTTCGTCCAGCACGGCCTGTGCCTGGGCGTCATCGCGTACACCGGTACGGCCGCCGGCCAGACCAATCTCCAGCAATACCTTGATCTGCTGCCCGCGCGCGCTGAAGTAGCTGCCCAGCGCGGCCACATTGGCGACAGAGTCCACCACGCAGGCGAACCAGAAGCCCGGATCACGCTGCTGCAGAGAGGCGATGAGTTCGAAGTTGCCTTTGCCGACCAGCTGGTTGGCCAGCAGCACGCGCTGCACGCCCTCGGCATGGGCAGCAACGGTCTGCGGCGCGGTGGCCAGGGTGATGCCCCAGGCGCCGGCATCGAGCTGCATGCGGAACAGCGCCGGGCTCATGGTGGTCTTGCCATGCGGTGCAAGCTGGCAACCATAGGCCTGCGCGAATTGCCGCATCCACTGCAGGTTGTGCTGCAGCGCCGAGGCGCTGAGCACGGCGGCAGGCAGGCTGAGCTGCTCTTCCAGGATGGACGGCGCGGCGGCCGCAAGCGATGCCGGGGTCCACGGGGCGCCGCTGGGGAGGCCCTTGCCGACTAGAACTGTTTCGGAATGAAAGTAATTTTCCTGCACGAATCCTACCTCTTGCCGTGGTCACCCGTGATTATGGGTGGCTATTGGGGCGAAAGGTGGAGAATACGTGAAAATTATTTTCTTGTATGCCCGGCGCCGAGTGGGCCGGGCCAAACGGGGGCTTAGAAGTGCAGCTGGGCGCGTCCGGCAAGCACACCGGTGTGGTCCAGCGTCTGCCCGCGCAGTTCATCACGACGCTGGCTGTCGGTCCAGTCCAGCATCAGCCGGACGTTCTTGGAGGCGTACCAGTTCACGCCAACCGTCCAGGCTTCAGCGGTGACATCGCGGTGCTGCGCCGGCCATTGGCGGCCGTTGATGCGGTCATAGCGGGCCACCAGTTCCCAGGCGCCGAAGTCACCCTCGGGCACCAGCTGCACAAAACGGCCGCCCTGGGCGTCGTATGGGCGGGTTTCGCCAGTGAGCAGCCAGCTGCCCTGTAGATAGCCGGCCTGGATTTCGCCGCGTTGTTGACCGTCGTTGTAGCGGGCGCCACCGTACTCGGCCTGCCACGACCACGGGCCGGATACGCCGGCGGTTTCGAAGCTGTAGCGGTTGACCGTGACCGCGCGACCGCTGCGGAAGTCCACCAGCGGCAGGCGACCGTTGTGACCGTAGTGGCCGGTGGTACGGGCCTGTGCACACAGCGACAAGGCACCATCAGCGCCAGGATGGCTGTGGCGTTCACGGGCACCGGACAGGCCAAAATGCAGAACCTGGCCCGGTTGGCTCCACGGCGCATGGCCGATGCGGCCGCCGATGACGTGGCCCTTGGCCTGCCACACGTCGATGCTCTCCAGGCTGAAAACGCTGCCGCTCCAGAAAATCCCGCTGTTGTTGCCTTGGGCGCCGACGCCCAGCCGGTAAGCCGTGCCCAGCGACTGCACCAGGAAGCTGCGCTCGATTGTGGGGGTGTGATTGGCGCTGCTGCGGTCGTCCAGCGTATAGAACTGCTTGAACTGGCCAACCGTCAGTTGGGCGTTGCCGATCTTGTGGGTGAGGTAAACATCGCGGGCGACCGGGCGGTGGCCGGCGAAGTCGGCTTCGAGCTTGTAGCCCACGCTGTGGACCTTGCCGGCAAGGCCCAGCCACGCCGCGCGTAGATCGTCGCCGCTACGTTCGGCCACGCCGCGCTTGTCGTTGTCGAAATGGGCGAATTCGTAATACAGGCGGCCACTGGCAGTGGCCGTAAAGTCGTCGTTGGCAAGCGCAGCGGGCGCGGCAGCCAGCATCAGCAGACCAGTAAATGAAGCGCGCAGGGTGAATACGGCCATCCGTTGCCTCGGCATGTATAAGGGAGAGCGCGGACGATAGACAGGGCCCTTGCGGCCACCAATAGCGATTTGGGACTAGGGCTAGGGTGGGTGGGCTGCCCCCGTGCCAAACTTGCGGTATGAGTCTTATCAAGGTGCTTGTCGCCGACGACCACCCGTTGTTCCGCGCCGCCGTGCTGCATGCTTTGCGCGACGGCGGAGCCGTGGGCGAGATGCTGGAAGTGGCCAGTGTTTCGGCCTTGACCGAGGCCATGGCCGAGCACGCCGATGTGGATCTGGTCCTGCTCGACCTGACCATGCCGGGCGCGCACGGGTTTTCCTCGCTGGTGTGGCTGCGCGGCGAACGGCCTGAGTTGCCGGTGATCATCATTTCCTCCAATGACAACCCGCGGGTAATCCGCCGCGCACAGCAGTTCGGCGCGGTCGGCTTCATTCCCAAATCCGCACCGGTGGAGTCGATAGGTGCGGCCGTGGCTGCGGCGATGGACGGGGATACCTGTTTCCCACCATTGGCTGCGGTGCGCTCCGAGCACGACGCGCTGCTGGCCTCACGGCTGGCGCGGCTGACCCCGCAGCAGATCCGCGTGCTGCTGTGCATGGCCGATGGCCTGCTCAACAAGCAGATCGCGCATGTGCTGGGACTGGCAGAGAACACGGTGAAGGTGCACGTCACCGCTGTGCTCAAGAAGCTCGAATGCAATAGCCGAACCCAGGCAGCGGTGTTGTTGAAGACGCTGGAAGCAGAGTGGGAGCCGGAGTTGCCGGGATCTGCACCGTAGTGCCGAGCCATGCTCGCCAGGGGCCTTCCCAGCAAAACCAATGTAGTGCCGAGCCATGCTCGGCAGGGGCTTTTCCAGTAATGCCAAAGCCGAGCATGGCTCGGCTCTACCTTGCGGCGAGGCACATTGTTGATTCAACTCCCACGTTGATAAAGATGCGTCATCAGTGAGCGCAGTGCCGCGGTCCGCGCCTGCTTGGAGACAAAACCCCAGTTGCGGTCGCGTGCGAGCTCGTGCAGATCCGGGTCCTGCTCCGCGGTGAACAGGATCACCCCGGGTTCACTGCTCCAGCCTTCCACCAGAAGGGGCAGCAGGTCGGGGCCGCTGATATCACCCATGCGTACGTCCAGCAGCAACAGGTCGGGAACATTGTCGGCACGAGCTGCTGCCTGTGCGGCTTCTACCCCGCCGGCAAACTCCACCAGGCAGCCCCAGCGTTCCAGCAACAGGCGGGTGGCCAGGCTGATGCGGGGGTCGTCGTCGATGCACCAGACCCGGCAGCCGGCCAGCAGGGAGTCTGCTTGTGGCTCCTCCGCTGGCGTCACCGGTAGTGTGCAGCAGCCGACATCACCGCGTGGCACGGTGACCGAGAACACACTGCCGCGCCCGGGCGTGGAACGCAGGCCGATGCGGTGATCGAGCAGGTGAGCGATGCGGTCGACGATGGCCAGCCCGAGGCCGGCACCGGCCTCTTCGCTGCCGGCGTTGTCGAGCCGGCGGAACTCTTCGAAGATTTCCCGCTGGCGCGCTTCCGGAATGCCGGTGCCGGTGTCGTGCACTTCGATGCGCAGCTGTTCACCGTCGCGGCGGCAGCCAATGACGATGCGGCCGCTGCGGGTGTAGCGCACCGCATTGGATAGCAGGTTCTGCAGGATCCGCCGCAACAGTGCCTCATCGCTGCGCACCACCGCAGTGGTGGCAACGTGGCTGACCAGCAGGCCACGCGCATTGGCGAGGATGCCGAATTCGATGCTCAGTGCCTCCAGCAACGGCTCCAGTGCGAAATCACGGACCCGCTTCTCGAGCGCGCCAGATTCCAGCCGCGAGATGTCGAGCAGGCTGGTCAGGATGCCGTCCTGCGCGGTCAAGGCGTTGTCGACATTGTTGGCGATATCGCGGCTGTCGGTATCGGTCAGACGGCTGCGCAGGGCCGATAGAAACATGCGCGCGGCATTCAGCGGCTGCAGCAGGTCGTGCACGGCGGCAGCTACCAAGCGCGTCTTGGCCTGATTGGCTTCCTCGGCATCGCGCTTGGCGCCGGCCAGATCATGGGTGCGCTCGCTGACCCGCAGCCTCAACGTGTCGGCCAGCGAGCGCAGGTCGCGGGCGGCGTTGCGGTAGGCGGTGATGTCGGTATAGCTGGTGACGAAGCCGCCGCCCGGCAGCGGGTTGCCGCGGATCTCGATGACGTTGCCATCACCGCTCTCGCGCTCGTGCATATGCGGGGTGGCCGAGCGTAGGTGGTTGAGCCGGCGTTCGATGGCTTCTTCCACCAGGCCGGGTCCGAGCAGCCCGCGGCGTGCGTTGTATTGGAAGACATCGGCAATCGGGCGGCCCACCTGGATGAGCCCCGGCGGGAATCGGAACAGCTCGATGTAGCGCCTGTTCCAGGCTACCAGGTTGAGCTTGGCATCGACCACGCATACCCCTTGCGGCAGATGTTGCAGGCTGGCGCTCTCGCCATAGTCAGTCGCATGGGCAGCATGCACGACGCCGTCCTGGGCGGTGCGCAGTTCCTGTGCGTGCAGCTCCACCAGTTGTTCCAGCTCGCGCCGGCTGCGTTCGCGCAAGCGTGCCAGTCGTTGCCGCTGCCATAGCCCATAACCCAGCAGCAGCAAGGCAATCAGGCTGGCCATTACCGCGCCGGCAAAGGTACGCGCGTTGTTGCTGCTGCTGGCGGTACTGCGTAGCAGGTGCAGGTTCCACTGCTGTTGTGGCAACGGCTGCGAGACCCAGATCACGTCGCCGGCATCGGGCAGTTTCACCCGTTGCTGATTCGGCCCCAGCCGTGTGCCCGCCGAATACTGCAACTGCTGTTGCGGCAGATGGGTGTATTGGCGGGTGTGTAGCAGTTCTTCGCGGACACCGCTGCCCAGTGCATGCAGGGTCAGATAGCGCCAGGGCCGATGGCTGGAGAGGAAGATCACGCCATTGCTGTCGCTGACGAAAACGGTGTCGCTGGTGTCTGCCCAGGTCTGCTCCAACGGCCGCAGGATGACCTTGACCACCACCACACCTACCGGACTGCCGCTCTCATCGCGCACTGCTTCGGACAGGAAATAGCCGGGCATGGCGGTGGTCACGCCCTCGGCATAGAAGGTGCCGCTGCCCTGTTGCATCGCCTGACGGAAGTACGGGCGGAACTGGTAGCTATTACCGACATTATTGCTGCGCGGCATGCGCCAGTTGCTGGCGGCCACTGCCATGCCGTTGCGGTCAAGCAGGGTCAGGGTCGAGGTGGCGGCCACGCCGTTGACGCGTTCGAGCTTGCGGTTGAGACGGTCCAGCTCGGTGCTGTCCATCGTGGTCCGGGCCAACGCGGTACGCACATCCGGGTCCAGGGCCAGTACCGCCGGCAGCACTCGGTGGCGTTCGATCAGCGCCTGCAGGGCCTCGCCGTGCAGATGCAGCTGGGTTGCCGCCCGCCCGGCGTCGCTGGCAAGGCTGCTGCGCTCGAAATGGCGTAGCGCCACCAAGCTCATCGCAGCGATGACAAGGGTGGCTGTGAGTGGCAGCAGCCAGCGCATGCGGCGCCGATGGGTCGGGAAGAACGGCATGCCCCGATGGTCCGGCAGGGCTGGCGCGGGGGGCCATAGGTCTTGTCCGGTTATTGGCTGGGTCGGTCCGAAATCGTTGATCAGGTCCGGCGTCTGTGCTTGCAGTAACACCAATGCGTTATCGGCGGCGCGCGGCTTGACGCGTAAAAAACCTCCCGTAGTAAACAACCGAGGTTTCTCCGCCATGCACGCCCCTTCTGCCATCGTTGCCAGCCCGGCCGCACGCCGGCTGCCGCTCTACCGTCAGCTTTATGTGCAGGTGCTGGTAGCGATCACGCTGGGCGTGCTGTTGGGCCACTTCGAGCCGGTGTTCGCCGAACAGCTCAAGCCGCTGGGTGATGCCTTCATCAAACTGGTGAAGATGATCATCGCGCCGGTGATCTTCCTGACCATCGTCACCGGTATTGCCGGCATGACCCATCTGCGCACCGTTGGCCGCGTGTTTGCCAAGGCGATGGCCTACTTCATGTTCTTTTCCACCTTGGCCCTGGTGGTCGGCATGGTGGTGGCGCATGTGGTGCAGCCCGGCGCCGGCATGAACATCAATCCGGCCGATCTTGATCAGACTGCGGTGGAGGGTTATGTGCAGCGCTCGCACGAGCTGAGCCTGGTGGGCTTCGCGCTGGATATCATTCCCAAGACCCTGGTCAGCCCCTTTGTTGGCGACAACATCCTGCAGGTGCTGTTTGTAGCGGTGCTGTTCGGGATTGCGCTGGCCTCGGTGGGCGAGAAGGGGCGCCCGGTGCTGGCCCTGCTGGAAGCGCTGACCACACCGGTCTTCAAACTGGTTCACCTGCTGATGCGGGCCGCACCGATCGGTGCGTTTGGCGCCATCGCCTTCACCATTGGCAAGTACGGGATCGCCTCGCTGGTCAATCTGGCCTGGTTGGTTGGCTCGTTCTACCTGACCTCGTTGCTGTTCGTGGCGGTGATCCTTGGTGCGGTGGCGCGTCTGTGCGGGTTCTCGGTGTTCAAGCTGGCTCGTTATCTCAAGGCCGAGCTGCTGCTGGTGCTGGGCACCTCCTCATCGGAGTCGGCATTGCCCTCGCTGATGGAGAAGATGGAAAAAGCCGGCTGCAGCAAGTCGGTGGTGGGCATGGTGGTGCCAACCGGTTATTCGTTCAACCTGGATGGCACCAACATCTATATGACCCTGGCGGCGCTGTTCATCGCCCAGGCCACCAATACTGAGTTGAGCTTGGGCCACCAGATCGCGCTGCTGCTGGTCGCCATGCTCAGTTCCAAGGGCGCGGCCGGGGTCACCGGCGCAGGTTTCATTACATTGGCCGCTACGTTGGCGGTGGTGCCCGAGGTTCCGGTGGCCGGCATGGCCCTGATTCTGGGGGTGGACCGTTTCATGAGTGAGTGCCGTTCGCTGACCAATTTCATTGGCAATGCGGTCGCGACCGTGGTGGTTTCGCGCTGGGAGGGCGCGCTGGACCGGCAGCGCCTGACGCTGGTGCTCGATGGCGCGGAGCCGTCGGAACTGCCACCGTCGCCGCCGGCCAAAGGCTGAGGTTTACCTGTGTGTGTGTTTTTGCGCGGGGCCAGCCACCGAGCAGGCTGCCCCGCGCCTTTTTTGCGTCCCGAGCTTGTCATCCTCAGGGCTGAAACTGGCGGACACACAATGGCGTGGAAAGGTCCGAATTGTGCGGTTGCAGCATGAATGCGACAGCGTAGCGACAGGTCCAGCTGCCTTAACGGCGTTATCATCTCCCGTCCTTCTTGCCCATTAGCGCCCACAACTCGATGTCCAACGAAGATTTCAAGCAGGCCGCCCTCGAATATCACCGGATGTCGCCGCCAGGCAAGATCAAGGTGGTGGCAACCAAGCCCATGTTGACCCAGCGCGACTTGTCGCTGGCGTATTCGCCGGGTGTGGCACATGCCTGCGAAGCGATCATGGAAGACCCGGCCATGGCCAGCGAGATGACCGCGCGCGGCAATCTTGTTGGTGTGATCACCAACGGCACCGCAGTGCTGGGCCTGGGCAATATCGGCCCGCTGGCCGGCAAGCCGGTGATGGAAGGCAAGGGTGTGTTGTTCCAGAAGTTCGCCGGCATCGATGTGTTCGACATCGAGATCAACGAGAACGACCCCGACAAGCTGGTCGAGATCATCGCCTCGCTGGAGCCGACCTTCGGCGGTATCAATCTGGAAGACATCAAGGCACCGGAGTGCTTCATCGTCGAGCGCAAGCTGCGCGAGCGGATGAACATCCCGGTGTTCCATGACGACCAGCACGGCACCGCGATCATCGTTGGCGCCGCCGTGCTCAACGCCATGTGCATCACTGGCAAGAAGATCGAAGAGGTCAAGCTGGCCACCACCGGCATGGGCGCGGCGGGTATCTCCTGCGTCAACATGCTGGTTTCGCTGGGTTTGAAGCCGGAAAACATCCTGGCCTATGACCGCGATGGGGTTATCCACACCGGCCGTACCGATCTGGACCCGGAAAAGGCCCGCTACGCCCGCGATACCGACAAGCGCACGCTGGCCGAGATCGTCGATGGCGCGGATATCTTCCTGGGCCTGTCGGCTGGCGGCATCCTCAGCAAGGACATGGTCGCCAGCATGGCGCGTGATCCGGTCATCTTCGCCCTGGCCAATCCCTATCCGGAAATCCTGCCGGAAGACGCCAATTCGGTGCGTTCGGACATCATCATGGGTACCGGCCGTTCGGACTACCCGAACCAGGTCAACAACGCGCTGTGCTTCCCGTACCTGTTCCGCGGTGCGCTGGACGTTGGCGCTACCACCATCAACGAAGAAATGAAGGTTGCCTGCGTGCGCGCGATTGCCGCGCTGGCCCGCAAGGAAGCTTCTGATCTTGGCGCCGCCTATGGCGGTGACGTGCCCAGCTTCGGCCGCGACTATGTGATCCCGCGTCCGTTCGATCGTCGTCTGCTGGTTGAGCTGTCGGCCGCCGTGGCTCAGGCCGCGATGGATTCGGGTGTTGCTACCCGCCCGATCGCCGACATGGGCGCCTACCGCGACAAGTTGGCCCAGTTCGTCTACCGCACCAGCTTGTTCATGAAGCCGGTCTATGACCGTGCGCGTTCGGAAAAGCAGCGCGTGGTCTACGCCGAGGGCGAAGAAGAAGTGGTGCTGCAGGCCGTGCAGAACGTGATCGACGAAGGTGTTGCCTTCCCGATCCTGATCGGCCGTCCGGACGTGATCGAGGCCCGCATCGAGCGGCTGGCGCTGCGCATGCGTGCCGGTGTCGATTTCGAAATCACCAACATCAACGACGACCCGCGCTTCAATGAGTACTGGCAGTACTACCACGAGATGACCGGCCGCAAGGGCGTCACCGTGGCCGCGGCCAAGAACCTGATGCGTTCGCGTCCGACCCTGATTGCGGCGGTGATGGTTGCCCGCGGCGAGGCCGATGCGATGTTGTCGGGCCTGGTTGGCCGCTTCCACAAGAAGCTGGGCTATGTGCGCAGCGTGATTCCGCTGGAGGCCAAGGTCAGCTCGACCTCGGCGATGACCGGCGTGATCAACAACCAGGGCGTGTTCTTTTTCGTCGACACGCACGTGCAGGAAGACCCGAGCGTCGAGCAGATCGTCGAATCCACGCTGCAGGCGGCGTTCCGCATGAAGCTGTTCGGTATCGAGCCGAAGATCGCATTGTTGTCGCATTCCAACTTCGGCAGCCACGACTCCAAGGACGCGCTGAAAATGCGTCAGGTGCGCGAAGCGCTGCTCAAGCGCAACCCGCGCTTGAACGTGGACGGCGAGATGCAGGGCGACACCGCATGGGATGAAGCACTGCGCGACAAGCTGCTGCCCAACAGCACGCTCAAGGGCCGTGCCAATCTGTTCGTGCTGCCCAACCTGGAAGCGGCCAATATCGCCTACAACCTGGTGCGCGTGTTCACCAATGGCGTGGCGATCGGCCCGATCCTGATGGGCATGACCAAGCCGGTGCACATCCTGACCAGCAGTGCCAGCTCGCGCCGGGTGCTGAACATGACCGCGATTGCCGCGGTCGATGCGCAGATCCGCAAGCAGATGGAAGCCGACCGCGCGGGTTGATTACCAACCCGCATGCGTCAAAGCAGAGCCGGCCTTGTGCCGGCTTTTCTTTTGCCGGTGAGCGAGGCCGCCGATCTCTTGTGGGAGCGGCGTAAGCCGCGAAGCAGGTGGCTCATCAGATCGAAAAGCGCCTGATACTTCAGCAATGCCAGCTTCGCGGTTTACACCGCTTCCACTAGCAGTGGCATGTGCTCCGGACAGGCGGCGCCGATTGAGCCATCGGTCGCCGCCGAAGATCAGAACTGTGGAATCTTCTGTGCCTCCACTATCTGCAATACCAGTTTGCGGGTGGCCGCACGGCAGGACCGATACGCCAGCAACAGCCTCCGCTCCGATGGATCGTCCACCAACTCTGCGTTTTCGCTGGGTATTGCAGCAGAGATCGCATCCAGGTCACCTCGTCCCGTTGCCAGCCATTCAAACGAAACATCTGTCACCAACGCGATGGTGATCAAACGCATCGTGCTGGGCGATATGCCCGTCGGACTTTCCCAGTTTCCCACCGCGCTGCGGCTTACTTTCAGTTGGCCTGCCAACTCCGCCTGCGTCATCTTCATCTTTCTCCGCGCTTTGCGGATGCGGATTCCCAGATGGTCATGCATAAATTTCTCCTCGAGCGTTGACCATGAGAGCCGACTAAAAGCCTAAGCCATTGCGAGCTTGCGAAGTCGGCAAAGACTTATTGTCAATGTTCATTACGTCCGTGGATTGTCGGAACGAAACTCGTCATCGATATTGACGATTTTTGCCAATGTAAATTGCACCGTCTGTTCTCGCGGCTCGATGCCGCTAGGCTGCGGCGGAGGCAGTAATTCATGATGGATAGTCGTGGGTATAGCGCTGACAGATGGATGAGTTTTTTTCTTAGGCGTTGAACTCTTGGTGCAGGCGTGGCGCAAACCGAATCGAATGAAAAACTGCAGGCTGTCGATCATCGTTGGTGGTCATGGATGGAATTCAAGCGGCCCGCAAAACTGTGCCTGTATTCAGCAGGTACATTCGTGCTGTTGGTTGTCATGGCGATGGCATTGGTCATCCGCGGCGGTAACGAAGCCGCTGTGGTGGTTGGCCGGCTGGTCCCGGTACAGGGGATGGCAACGGTGTTGGCACCGGCGGGCGGCGTCGTACGTTGGCTGGATGCTGACGATGGCAAACGTGTGGTCGAAGGCGATACGCTGGCCTTGGTCACCACGCCGCGCGCGATGCCCGAACTCGGTGACGCCAATTTGGCCTTGGAGCATGGGCTGCAGCAGAAGCAGGACAGCTTCGTATTGGCGCGCGACGCGCTCAAGGAGCAGTTGGCGGCACAGGCCACAGGCTTGCATGAGCAGATGCTGGCAGCTCGCGCTGAAGCACAGCAGATCGCACTGGAGGTCGCTACGCGGCGAGAGCAGATACGGGTCGCCGGCGATGTGCTGACGCGGCGGCGAGGGTTTGAGTCAGCGTCCGCCGCTGGCCTTGCAGCAGCAGAACAGCAGGAGGCGCTGGTGTTGGAATACACCGTGCAGCTGCAATCGCTGCGCCGCCAGCAGGCCGCAACCCAGCGCCTGATTGCGCAGCTGAAACAAGCCATGCAGGAGTTGCCGGGGCGGCAGAAGGCCAACGATGCCACTTATGCGGAGCATCTGGCGCAGTTGCGCCTGGATCAGGTTGAGAACGAAGCCAGTGCTGCGTTGCTGGTAAAAGCGCCAGTAGATGGTGTGGTGGTCGCACGGATGGTCAAGCCAGGGCAGTCGGTGCATTTGGGCCAGCCGCTGCTCAGCGTATTGCCGGGTGATGGCCGGCTCGAGGCCGAGCTGATGGTGCCGGGGCGCGCGATCGGTGCAATGGCGCCTGGTGACAGGGTGGTGCTGCGCTTTCAGGCGTTTCCGCATCAGAAGTTCGGTGCCCAACACGGCACCATCGCGCACATCAGCCGGACTGCGGTGGATAGTGAAGAGGCCAGCTTCGCACCGGAGCTGCCGGCGGTGAAGGAGGCCTTCTATCGCGTTACCGTCGAGCTGGCTAGCCAAGCCATTGTGGCCCATGGCCGCTTGGAGCCGCTCAAACCCGGGATGATGCTGGATGCGCAGGTTTCCGGCGAGCGCGAGCCGCTGAGTGATCGTTTGCTGCAGCCCATGTATTCGTTCGGCGGCTGGTTGGGCGGGCGCTGATGGTTGGTGGTAGCAACGATTGCGGAGTCGGCCCAATTGGATGAAGGCAGAGGCCAGATTCACCGAGTGGCGGCACAGTGTCGTCAGCTTTTGCGATGATTGCCGTTGGGGCTTGGCCGCACTCGACCCGATGTTGGGAGCGCCAAGCGTATGGGTATGTGCGTTGATCGAAGACCAACGAGGACTGGATTCCGATGATGAAGCTTCCGTTTTGTGGCTTGGCTGTAGCGCTTTCGTTGGCATTGACGCCACTGGTGCAGGCAAAGCCGGTCGTGGCGACCACGCCTGGCAGTGTGCAGGCAGGTCCCTGTGTCGAGGGTGTGTGCGAGTACCGTTTGCAGAATGGCCTGCGCGTGCTGCTGTTCGCCGATGCCAGCAAACCAACCGTTACCGTCAATCTGGTCTACGGCGTGGGCTCGCTGCATGAGAACTACGGCGAGACCGGCATGGCGCATCTGCTTGAGCACCTGATGTTCAAGGGCACGCCAAAGCACCCGGACATCCCCGCTGAAATGCAGCAGCGTGGAGTGAGCAAGAACGCGACCACCTCGCTGGATCGCACCAATTATTTCGCCTCGTTCCCGGCCAATGACGACACCCTGGACTGGTTGTTGGGGCTGGAGGCTGACCGCATGCTCAACTCCAAGGTGGCCAAGGCTGACCTGGACAGCGAGATGACGGTTGTCCGCAACGAAATGGAAGCTGGCGACAACAGTCCGATCGGCGTGTTGATGAAACGCATGCGCTCGGTGGCCTTTGATTGGCACAACTACGCCAACATGCCGATCGGCGCGCGCTCGGATGTGGAGAACGTGCCAATCGGGAATCTGCAGGCGTTCTATCGCACCTGGTATCAGCCGGACAACGCCTTGTTGATCGTGGCTGGCCGCATCGACAGCGAGCAGGTGCTGGCGCGTGTTGCCGCGCATTTTGCGCCGCTGAAGAAGCCCGCGCGGGCCATGCCCACATTCCATACCGTGGAACCAGTGCAGGACGGTGAGCGGGAAGTCACTGTGCGCCGTAGTAGCGATTTGTCCTTGATTGCCGCCAGCTACCACGTGCCGGCGCTGGCACAGGCTGATAGCGCGCCGCTGGCAGTGTTGGGCAATGTGTTGGGGGACAACCCGAATGGTCGCCTTTACAAGGCGATGATGGAAACCAAGCTGGCCGCCTTTGCTGCCGCCAGCAGCGAGACCCTGCATGATCCTGGCTTGTTCACCCTGGTGTCGGTGCTGCCCAAGGATGGCGATCCGGGCAAGGTGGAGGCCGAGTTGCTGAAGCAGGCAGAAGCGATCGCTGTGGCACCGGTCACCGAGGCGGAAGTGAGCGCTGCCAAACAGCGTATCGACAACGCCATCGACAAGCGTGCCAGCGACGTCAACGCGATGGCGATGGCCTTGTCCGAGTACCAGGCTGCCGGTGATTGGCGTTTGTTGTTCGTGCAGCGCGACGCGATAGAGAGAGTGACTGCTGCCGATGTGAATCGCGTCGCGGCGGCCTATCTGAAGCCGCAGAACCGTACCTTGGGCCGCTTCGTGCCTACCGCCGTGCCGGACCGCGCGGTGATTCCGGCGGCACCCCCGATTGCAACACTGGTGGATGGCTACAAGGGCCGTGCTGCGGTCAGCGCAGGGGAGGCGTTTGATCCCAGCGTTGAAAATATCGCAGCGCGTACCGAGAGTTTTGTCATCGGTGACGGTCTACGGGTTTCATTGCTGCCCAAGCGTAATCGCGGGCAGACAGTGGCGTTGACTGCCACATTCCGCTTCGCCGACGAGCAGGCCATTACCGGCCGCAGCGAGGCCGGTAGCTGGGTAGGGCCGATGCTCATGGCGGGCAGCAAGCGTCTGGATCGTGGCCAGATCGCAGCCCGCTTTGATGCGCTCAATACCCAGGCGCAGGTGAGTGGCGGTATGCAAGGGGCCAGCATCGGCCTCAACGGAAAGCGCGAGAGCCTGATCGAGGCCCTGCGGCTGGCAGCCGACGTGCTGCGCAACCCTGCGTTCCCGCAGGCCGAGTTCGAGCAGCTACGGCTGCAGGCGATCACTGGGCTGGAGTTCCAGCGCAAGGAGCCGGGCACCTTGGCGTCGCTGGCACTGAGCCAGTACTTCGATCCGTGGCCGGTCGGGCACCCGCTGCACGTGCAATCGATCGATGAGTCGCTGGCACGGCTGAAAGCGCTCAAGCTGGAGGACGTGCGTGCCTATCATCAGGACTTCTACGGGACCGCCGTGGGAGAGATCGCGGTGGTGGGCGATTTCGATCCGGTGGCATTGAAGGCCGAATTGCAGTCCTTGTTTGCCGACTGGAAGTCGCCCAAGGCCTACGCGCCGATCAGCACCCATTACCGGGATGTCGCCGCAAAGCACGAACGTTTCGCCACCCCGGACAAGCCCAATGCGGTGTTGCTGGCACGGCAGAACATCTCGATCAACCTGGCCGATGCGGACTTCCCTGCGCTGAACATCGCCGTTGCCATCCTCGGTGGCGACCCGCTCAAGGCGCGTCTGGGCGAGCGCATCCGCCAGAAGGACGGCCTGAGCTACAACGTTGGTGCCGGGCTGAGTGCCGATGAAAGTCGCGTAGGCCGCGATGACAACGGCAGTCTGAGCATCCAGGCGATCGCGGCACCGGAAAACATGGGCAAACTGGAGACCGCGCTGCGTGAGGAGCTGACCCGCTTGGTCGCCGACGGCATCAGCGTGGAGGAGCTGCGTAGCGCAGTGGCCGAAAAGAAGGTGGCACGCGAGCAGTCACGGGCGGCCGATGGCGCCATCGCCGGACTGTTGAGTGACCATCTGTACTACGGCCGCGACATGAGCTTTGAAGCACAGCGTGACGCCGCTTATCAGGCGCTGACGGTGGAGCAGGTCAATGCTGCCATCCGCAAGCACCTCAAGCCGGAGCGGCTGAGCGTGTTTGTCGCCGGTGACTTCAAGTAACGTCGGCTTCAAGTAGGTAGCCAACGGGGCGGCCGGGTGCCGCCCCGTTGCTGACAGCAATCGAAGTCATGCAGCGTTGGTAGCCGGCTGCGGTGGCTGTTGTGAGCGGGGGATCGTGGCCCGCTCAGCTCAGGCTGGACCCGGGGGCGGCGTGGTCCCGGTCCCGGGGTGACCGTAACCGGCTTTTTGCTGCCCGCGCTGCATCGAAGCGGCCGCGTCGGCCCGGCGCTGCTAGAATTGCGCGGACCTGGTTTTTTTGTGAATGACGCCATGAGCCATACCGCCACCGCGCCCGCCAACGCCGAGAAGCGTTACACCGTGCACCGCGCTGACCTGCCGCTGAGCTGCCCGACGCCGGAAATGGCGCTGTGGAACTCGCACCCACGGGTTTACCTGCCGATCGAGAACGAACCCAATGGCGAGGCTGCCTGCCCGTATTGCGGTTCGGTATTCGTACTGGCCGACTGATCGCTGACCGATGCGCCGTTTGACGGTGGTGCAGTTGCTACCGGCGCTGCATTCCGGCGGCGTCGAGCGTTCAACTCTGGAAATTGCAGCGGCACTGGTGGCTGCCGGCCACCGGGCCATTGTCGTGTCCGCGGGCGGCCGCTTGCTGCAGCCGCTGCTGGACAGCGGTGCAGAACATCTGACCCTGGATATCGGCCGCAAGTCGCTGCTGACCCTGCGGCACGTGGCCCCGCTACGGCGCCTGTTCAGTGAAACCGGCGCCGATATCGTGCACGCGCGTTCGCGCTTGCCGGCCTGGCTGGGCTGGTATGCGCTGCGTGGCATTCCAGCGAGCCAGCGTCCGCACTGGATGACCACCATGCACGGGCTGAACTCGCCTGGCCGCTACAGCGGCATCATGGCCAGCGGCGAGCGGGTGATCTGCGTATCGCAGACCGTGCGTGACTATCTGCTTGAACATTACCGGCAGACCGATCCGGCCAGGCTGCGGGTGATACCGCGCGGGGTGGATGTGGCCCAGTTCCCGCGCGTGGAGCGCAGCGACCGCCGGCCGCGCCTGGCCGTGGCCGCGCAGCATCCACAGCTGGGCACGCAGGCGCCATTGTTGCTGTTGCCCGGGCGTGGCACCCGCCTGAAGGGGCACGCGCATGCCTTGCAGCTGCTGGCAGCGCTTCAGCGCGAAGGCCAACCGGCAATGTTGTGGATGCCGGGCGTGCGCGAGCCTGGCCGCGAGGCCTATGTGCGCGAACTGGAGCAGTTGGCAGGAACGCTGGGGGTGGCCGATCAAGTGGTGTTGAGTGAACCCACCACTCACATTGCCGAGGCCTATGCAGCCAGCGACCTGGTACTGCAGTTGTCGGACAAGCCTGAAGCATTCGGCCGCACCGTACTGGAAGCACTGTCGGTGGGTCGCCCGGTAGTTGGATGGAACCATGGTGGGGTGGGCGAGTTGCTCAGCCAGCTGCAGCCTTCAGGCGCGGTCGTGCGGGGTGACCTGCAGCGGTTGACGCAAAGCGTGTTGCAGTTGCTGCAGCATCCACCGTCGCTTCCACGAAAAATTCCCTATACGTTGCAGGCCATGCAGCGTGCGACCCTGGATGTCTATGCAGAACTCGGTAGCTGATCTGTCTCTGGCTGTGAGGCCACGTCAGGCGGGCTGGTGGGCGCCGATCTGGGTGATCGCCTATGTCGCCTTGCTGCCGTTGCCGGGCATCGCCGAGTCGGTGCTGGTGCTGGGTGCGTTGTTTACCGTGCTGCGCTTGTTGCTGCTGCGGCTGAACAAGGGCAGCGGCATCCGCAGCTTGTTGGGCGTGCCGGCGCTGGCGCTGACCAGTGTGCTGTTCTGTGCGTACTGGCTGCCACAGCTTGGCTCGGCGATAGGCGCAGAGGACCCGGGCAAAGTCTGGGGCAAGGTCGCCAGTGGGCTGCGCTACCTGCCCTTCATGTGGCTGGTGGCGATAGCGGTGGCTACCCCCCAGCGACGCCACACCACCTTTACCGGCCTGGCGGTGGTCACCGCGCTGTGGACGCTTGATGCATTGCTGCAGGCGGGTATTGGAACCAGCCCCTTGTTCTGGAGCCTGGATCAGCTCAAATGGCTGAGCAGTGGGCACGGCCTGTGCACCGTGCAGGAAGTTGCCGCGGCCGATCGCCTGCCCGGTGTCTTCGGGCCATGCAATCTGAAGTTCGGCCAGGTGCTGGCCAGCCTGTCGCCGTTCCTGCTGTTTTTTGTCGGCGCACGCCTTGGTCGTTTGGGCTGGTTGCTGACCGCCGCTGCAGTCGGCGCGGTGCTGGTGCTTGCCGGTTCGCGTGCGTCGCTGATTACCTATGCGCTGGTACTGCTGATCTCCGGTTGGCGCCTGTTGGGGGCCAAGTGGCTGCTGCTGGTGGTGCTTGCCGGCGTTGTCGGCGTAGGCGCATTGGCGGCGGGTTCGGCGCAGGTGCGTGAGCGCTTTGCGCGTACCGCGATGGCTTTCAGCGGAAGCACCAGCGGGGTCAACGAGGCGCTGTCCGGGCGCACTCAGATATGGTCGGCAGCTTTGTGCATGGTGCGCGAGCACCCGATCAATGGGGTTGGTGCGCGTGGTTTCCGCGATGCCTATCCGGGCTGCAATCCGAGCCCGGAGCAGCATCCGGTATGGGGCGAAGGCCCGGCCCTGCACGCCCACCAGATCGTGCTGGAGATCCTCGCCGAGACGGGTGTGCTGGGGCTGTTGCTGTGGATTGCCGGTGCAGCCATGGCGCTGCGGGCCTGGATCTATTCCGGGCCGCAGGCGCGTGAGCGGGCGCGGCCGGCGGCACTGGCCTTGGCGGTAACGGTATTCCCGCTCAATACCCATCTGGCGTTCTATTCCGCCTTCTGGGGTGGGCTGACGGTATTGCTGGCCGCGCTGTACGCCGGCGCCCTGTTGGCCGAGCCAAACGAGCGCAGCAACTGAGACGGAGGCCGCTTCAGTCGTAGAAGTGACTGCGGCCTTCGGGCTGGCGCTTGAAGCGGCGGTGGATCCACAGGTATTGGGTAGGGGCTTCGCGCACCATTGCTTCGATGGCGGCGTTGACCTGGGCGGTATCTGCAACCGCATCGTCGGTGGGGAAATCGGGCAGGGGCGGCGCGATCTTCAGCACATAGCCGCTGCCTTCGCGCCGATGGAAGTAGGGCACCACGGCACAACCAGTCATCCGCGCGAACTGATGGGTGGCGGTGATGGTGGAGGCCTGCATGCCAAAGAACGGCACGAACACCGAATCCTTGCCGCGCATGTCCTGGTCCGGTGCGTACCAGAGAAAGCCGCCTTTCTTCAGATGGCGCACGGTGGCGCGGATGTCCTCGTTGGCGAACATCGCGCAGGCATACTTCAGCCGCCCGCTTTTCACCGCCCACTCCATCACCGGGTTGCGGTACTTGCGGTACATGCCGGCCAGCGGCACGTGGTCGCAGAGCAGGCGGCCGCACATTTCAAGGGTCATGAAGTGGCCTGACACCAGCAGCACGCCGCGGCCTTCGGCCTGCAGCGCCTTGAGATGCTCCAGTCCTTCCCATTGCACCTGCGGGCGGATGACGTCGATCTTGCCCCACCAGGCGCGGGCAAATTCAAATATCCCCACGCCGAGTGCGTCGAAGCTGTCGCGCAGCAGACGTTGCCGCCAGGCCTCGTCCTGCTCCGGGAAGCAAAGCTTGATGTTGACCTCGGCTGCATGGCGGCGGCTGCGGGCCAGGTGCAAGGCCAGCCAGCCGATGCCACGCCCCAATGCGCGCTGCAGCGTCCATGGCAGACGTGCGGCGATGAGGGCAATGCCAAGCCAGGCAAAGGTGGGCCAATGGCGTGGCTGCAGCAGCGAGGGCCGGGTGGCGGTGGAGGGTGAATCGGACATGTGTCGATTCTAAGCCACGCAAGTGACGGCAGGAGCACGGCAGGGTTTGCTGCAGTGGGTGGAGAGGTGGAGGCTGGACTCTGGAGGCGAAGGCGAACAAGCGAGAGCAATGGCAAAGGCACCCCTCCTCGATCCTCCCCTGCGCTGCGCGCAAGGGAGGAGGAAAAGCAAGGGCAGCCTTCCTCGATCCTCCCCTGCGCTGCGCGCAAGGGCGGAGGACAAGCAAGGGCAGCCTTCCTCGATCCTCCCCTGCGCTGCGCGCAAGGGAGGAGGACAAGCAAGGGCAGCCTTCCTCGATCCTCCGCTGCGCTGTGCGCAAGGGCGGAGGCGGAGCGAAGGCAGCGCCGCAGCTCGGTTGGCAGCCCTTCGTCTCACGCAGTTCCGGTGTTCTCCCGTATCCTTCGCCGATGCGTAAGGATCCAGTCGAATTTCTGCTGCGCGGCATCTATTCCGTCGTGCTCTATCTGTTACTGCCCATCACCGTGTATCACCTGGTGTGGCGTGGGTTCCGCGTGCGTGAGTACTTCCGCCGCTGGGACGAGCGTTATGCTTCCTACCCGGAAAGTGGTGGTCAGCCGCGGGTCTGGTTGCATGCGGTGTCGGTGGGGGAGGTCAATGCGGCGGCGCCGCTGGTCAATGCCTTGCGTGCGCAGCGGCCGGATATCCGTTGGATCATCACCACCATCACCCCGACCGGTTCGCAGCGGGTGCGCGCGCTGTGGGGTGATGCGGTCGATCATGTTTATCTGCCGTATGACGTGCCCGGCAGCGTGAGTCGTTTTCTGGGCCACTTCCAGCCCAGCCTGGCGCTGATCCTGGAGACCGAGTTATGGCCGAACATGTTGTTCGGTTGCCGTGATCGTGGCATTCCGGTGTACATCCTCAATGCCCGCCTTTCTGCGCGTTCGTTGAAGGGCTACCGCATGCTCAAGGCGTTGGTTGGCCGCGCGCTGCGTACTGTGACCTGCGTGGCGGCGCAGTCGCAGGCCGATGCGGAGCGATTCATCGAGCTTGGCGCGCTGCCCGAGCAGGTACAGGCCTTGGGCAATCTGAAGTTCGACATCCATCCACCGGACCCGACGTCGATGCTGCAGGCATTCCATCAGCACGTGGCGGCGACGCGGCCGATATGGATTGCCGCCAGCACCCACGAAGGCGAAGAACAGGCGGTGATCGAAATACATGCACGCTTGTTGCAGCAGCATCCGGATGCCTTGCTGCTGTGGGCGCCGCGTCACCCTGAGCGCTTTGCCAAGGTCGAGGCATTGGCGCGCGAGCCGGGCTGGCGCGTGGCCACGCGCAAGGCGCAGCAATGGCCGGGTGCGGATGCGCAGGTATTCGTGATCGACACGTTGGGCGAGCTGATGGCGTTTTATGCCTGTGCACAGGTAGCGTTTGTCGGTGGCAGTCTGCAGGCCATTGGCGGGCACAACTTGCTGGAGCCGGCGGCGATGGGTACGGCGGCAGTTACTGGCCCGCACCTGCATAACTTCGCCGAAATTTCGCGACGGATGGATGAGGCTGGTGCCTTGTGCATCTGTGCCGATGCAGCCGAAGTGGGGGCCGCCGTGTCGCGTCTATTGCAGGATGAGGCCGAGCGCGAGCGCATGGTGCAGGCGGGACGTGCGCTTGTCGCCAATGGCCGTGGCGCGCTGGAGCATACGATTGCATTGATCACCCCGCAGTTGCCGCCGCCGAGCGAGTCTGCTGGGTAACTGTTTGCCGGGGCCAGGGTGCTGGCGATTGTCTGTGGGAGCGGTGTAAGCCGCGAAGCTGATCTTGCTGAAGCCCTGGGTTCCTGTGCCATCTGATGATGCCCATGCTTCGCCGCTTACACCGCTCCCACAAATGAGCAGTGTCGGGCGGCATGGCACGGGTACGTACAGTGAGCCAGGGCTTCCACGCAGAGCCGTGAAGGCCTGCAGAACGCTGTTTCCTGTGCGCGCTACGCTTGGCTGAACTACGGTGCCGAGGACAATATTGGAGGCTGCCACTACCGAGGATCTTGTGTCCGGAGTGTTGCCTCGTCATGTCCGGAATCTTTGCCGGATCATGATTTCGCTGCAACTCCGCAGCGATCAAGGAGGATGTGCGATGTCGATGAATACTTTTCCGAAGCGGTTGATCGTCGGTGTATTAGCGGCGGCGTTGGGCGCTTTCTCTGCTTCGGCGTTGGCCTCCTATGCACATGTAACAACCTACGGGACAGGGGCTACTTATCAAGCAGCTTTGTCTTGGGCGAACCAGAGTGCAGCCATTGCATGCGCACAAAACGGCGGGAATCTGATTAGCAGCTATGTCGTGCTTTCCAATCAATCTGCATTCGGATGGAACGTTACACTCGCAGGAACATGTTTCATCTACCCATAAAAAAACGGGCCCGATAGGGCCCGTTTTTTGTGACTGCCTATTACTGTGGATTGCTTTGCAGCTTGGCGGTGGCATCCACCGTCAGCAGACGGTTGATGTCCTGGACTTCAGCGATTTCCAGATCACCCACGGCCTGGCTCAGCTGCAGGCGGGACTGCAGGAAGTTGTAACGGGATTGCGCGTAGTCCACCTGGGCCTGGAACAGGGTCTTCTGGTTCTGTACCACGTCCAGCACGGTACGGGTACCAACTTCCAGGCCGACCTGCGAGGCGTCATAGGCGCTCTGTGCGGAGACCACGGTCAGGCGACGCGCTTCCACTTCGCTGATACCGGCAACCAGTGCCTGGTAGGCATTGCGGGTGTTGCGGTCGAGGGCGCGCTTCTGTTGCTCGAAGGTGTCCTGGGCGATATCGCGACGGGCCAGCGCCTGACGCACACCGGACTGGGTGGCACCACCGGCGAAGATCGGCACGTTCAGGGTCAGGCCGATGCTGTTGCTGGTGGCGTCGGGGGAGAGTGAGCTGCCGCCGATGCTGTCACCCCATTTGGCGCTCTTGCCCCAGTTGCCACCCAACGACAGGGTCGGGTAGTGACCACCGCGCGCGGCAGACACGTTGGACTCCGCTGCGCTGACCTGCAGTTCCTGCGACTTCAGTGCCGGGTTGCGTGCGACCGCATCGGCGACGAGCTGGTCGACGTTGCTGCGGTTGGCTGGCACTTCCGGGCGGAAGTCGGCCGGCAGGCCGCGCAGGTCGCGCACCGGCTGGCCCGTCAGCTCCGTCAGAGCCTGGTAGGCATCTTCCAGTGCATTGCGGGTAAGAATGGTATTGGCGCGGGCCTGATCGTACTGGGCGCGCGCTTCGTGCACGTCGGTGATCGGTGCCAGACCCACTTCCAGGCGCTTGTCCGCGTAGTCGAACTGCTTCTTGGCAGCGGCTTCGTTTGTCTCGGCAGCGGTCAGCGATTCAATGCCGACCAATACGTTGAAGTAGGTGGTCGCGGTGCGCACCACCAGGTCATCGTTGGCCGAGTCCAGGGTGAAATCGGCGGCCTTGCTGATATCGCGCTGCGCACGCAGATTGGCGAACTGCGACCAGTTGAACAGGGTCTGGCTGCCGTTGATGCCGTAGCTGCGGGTTTTGGTGGTAGCGCTGCCGCTGACGCCGTCAGCCTTGGAATGAGCGCGTTCCAGCGAGGCTTGACCGCCAATCTGCGGCAGCAACGCCGCACGTGCCTGCACCTGGCCTTCCTTGTCGAACAGGCGCGTGGATTCAGCCGCAGCCAGCTGCGTGTCACCGTTGCGGGCCATTTCGTAGACCTGCAACAGGTCGGCGGCATGGGAAGTCAGCGGAGTGAGGGCGACTGCCAGCGCAAGGGTGAGGGATCGGCGGATCATTGCGGCTTCCTTGGACGGTTTTAGAGTTGGAATTGCGGTGCGGGCGCAGCGCCCTGCAGGTAATCAAGATCGGTTTCGAACAGCGAGGCGGTGCTGCCATCGGCCTGGACCAGCACCGCTTCCATTACCGGCGAGACGCCGCGGATGGCAAACAGGCGACCGCCAGTGCGCAGCAGCTTCAGCAGCTCCACCGGAACAGTTTCTACCGCACCGGTGATGCAGATGGCGTCGAACTGACGCTGGCTCTGCCAATTCAGGCCGTCGGCCACTTCAATGCGGACATTGCTGCCCAGCTTGGCGGCGTCCAGGTTCTGGCGGGCACGCTCGGCGAGTTCGGGCTGGATTTCCAGGCTCAGCACTTCGCGGGCCAGTTCGCCCATGCAGGCGCTCAGGAAACCGCTGCCGGTGCCGATTTCCAGCACTTCGTCGGTCGGCTGCAGATCCAGCGCCTGCAAGGTACGGCCTTCGATGACGGGCTTCATCATCTTCTGGCCATGACCCAGCGGCAGCTCGATATCGGCATAGGCCAGGGCACGGTGCGATTCGGCGACGAAGGCTTCACGCGGCAGGCGGGCCAGCACGTCCAGGACGCGGACCTCCAGCACATCCCAGGGCCGGATCTGCTGTTCAACCATCATTTCGCGGACGTGGGAGTAATCAATCGTCATGGGAAGCTCATCATTCCAGCGCAGTGGGCCGGCCATTTTACCGGTTACCAGAGACAAAGTACGGGCCCAACATTGCGGCGAGGGCCGCGTTGGACGCAGTGCCGGAAGTCATTCGCACCTCCGGTTCATTCAGCTTGCGGGCGCGGGGCGTACGCGCGCAGGAAAAAATCAACGCTGGCGGCGATGTGAACGTCGACATTGAGCTGATCCGGGGCGGTGCACAGGCCACACATCATATGGGCATGGACTTCACCCTTGATCAGGCAGAAGAACTGCCGCGAGGCCAAGGGCAGGTCGTCGATGTCCAGCTGGCCACGGGCAACGCGGGCGCCGAGGAACTCCGCCAAGGCGGTTTCGGTACGGGCCGGGCCGGCTTGCCAGAACATCTGCCGGACCCGGTCATCGGTATCCGGCGTCATCATCATGCGCTGGGTGGCAATGGCCGCATCGCTGCTGATCAGGGCGAAAAAGGCATGGCCGATGCCCAGCAACTGGCCCCGCAGCGGCGCCTCGTTGTCAGTGACAAACAGCTCGTCCGGCATCATCTCCACGCACTTGGCCTGGATCGCCTGGCTGAACAAGGTGTCCTTGTCGCCAAAATGGCTGTAGACCGTCAGTTTGGAGACACTGGCACGGGCGGCGATCTCGTCCATGCTGACGCCGTTGAAACCCTGCTCGATGAACAACTCCTTGGCTGCGTCCAGGATGGCCGCGCGCTTGCCAAGGTCCTTGGGGCGACCCGGACCGGAGCTGCGTTGCGCCGCTGTCGCGGGTGCTGGGGAGGGTTTTTTCGGAGACATCAGGTAATACTAGACCAGCTGGTTCGATATTTATACTATACCGATGCGTTTAGTAATGGCGGTGAAACCCCGTCCCCTCTCCCCCTTGCGTCAGCGACCTTATTTATGACCCACCTTCGATGGATTGGCTGTTGCCTGCTGTTGCCCTTGCTTGCTGCCTGCGGCAAGCCTGAAACCGCGCCTGTACATGCTGTACCCGTGTTGGTGGAGCATCCGGCCGGCAATGGCGGGGTGGCGATCGGCGCCTATCCAGGCGAGGTGCGTGCACGCGAGGAAACCGCGCTGTCCTTCCGCGTTGGTGGCAAGCTGCTGCGGCGTGAGGTGGATGCCGGTCAGCGGGTCAGCAAGGGCCAGTTGCTGGCCGAACTCGATGTTGCCGACTACAACCTGCAGGCGCGTGCGGCGCAGGCACAGTTCGCTGCCGCCGAGGCTGATCTGGTGCGGGCCCGTGACGAGCATAAGCGCTACCAGACGCTGGCCAGCCAGCAGCTGGTCAGCCAATCCGCGCTGGACGCGCAGACTGCAGCATTGAAAGCAGCGCAGGGTCAGGCCGATGCGGCGCGGGCCAATCTCGATGTTGCGCGCAATCAATCCGGCTACGCCCAACTGCATGCGCCGGAAGGCGGCATGATCGCCAGCCGCGAGGCTGAGGCCGGGCAGGTGGTTGCTGCTGGCCAGACCATTTACACGCTGGCTGCAGACGGCGCGCGCGAGGTTGCCATTGCGCTGCCGGAAAGCACGATCCGCGATTTCAGCGTCGGCCAGGCAGTGCAGGTTGAGTTGTGGAATCAGCCAGGCAAGCCCTTGTCAGGCAGCATCCGCGAGATCGCGGCCGCTGCCGATCCGCAGGCGCGTACCTATGCTGCGCGGGTCAGTCTGGCAGCCGACGCATTGGATACGGTTGAACTGGGCCAGAGCGCGCGAGTGTTCATCGCCCACGGCAAGCAAGGCGTGATGAGCGTGCCGCTGGCCGCGGTGCAGGCTGGCAAGCAGCCGCAGCAGGCCAGCGTCTGGGTGGTGAGCCCGGCCGACGGCAAGTTGCAGGCGCGCACGGTGACGCTGGGTGCCTATGGCCCGGAGAGTGTGCCGGTGTTGGCAGGCTTGAAGGCCGATGATTGGGTGGTTGCCGCCGGCGGACATCTGCTGCGTGAAGGTCAGCAGGTGACTGCGGTGGACAGGAGTAATAGGCCGGTACTTGCGCCTGCCGCCGCATCCGCAAAGAAAGGGGAGTGAGGCGTGAAGCGCTTCAATCTTTCCGAATGGGCACTCGGTAACCGCCCGCTGGTGCTGTTCATGATGATCGCGATGGCGATCATCGGTGCCTGGTCGTACAAGCACCTGGGGCAGTCCGAAGATCCGCCGTTCACCTTCAAGGCGATGGTGGTGCAGACCATGTGGCCCGGTGCCACTGCCGAGCAGGTGTCCAAGCAGGTCACCGAGCCGATTGAAAAAGCATTGATGAACACCGGCGAGTTCGAGTTCATCCAGGCCTATTCGCGCCCGGGTGAGTCGCAGGTGATCTTCATGGCGCGCGACTCGATGCCGTCCAAGGACGTGCCCGAGCTGTTCTACCAGGTGCGCAAGAAGGTCGGCGACATCCATTCGCAGCTGCCGGCCGAAGTGATTGGGCCGTTCTTCAATGACGAGTTCGGCGACACCTTCGGCAATATCTATGCGCTGACCGGCAAGGGCTTCGACTATGCCTTGATGCGCGACTATGCTGATCGCATCCAGCTGCAGCTGCAGCGCGTGGACGATGTGGGCAAGGTCGACCTGCTCGGCCTGCAGGACGAGAAGGTGTGGATCCAGCTGTCCAACACCAAGCTGGCGACGCTGGGCGTGTCGATGCAGCAGGTACAGCAGGCACTGGCGCAGCAGAATGCGGTGGCCCCGGCCAGCTGGTTCGAGACGCCGACCGATCGCGTGCAGTTGCGCGTCAGCGGTCAGTTCACTTCCGTCGAGGACATCCGCAACTTCCCGATCCAGGCGGGTGACCGCAGCGTGCGGCTGGGCGATATCGCCGAGGTGAAGCGTGGCTTCGCCGATCCGGCCTCGGCCAAGATGCGCTTCATGGGCGAGGACGCCATCGGCATTGCCGTTGCGATGAAGAGCGGTGGCGACATCCTCAAGCTGGGCAAGACCCTGGACAGCGAGTTCGAGCAGTTGCAGAAGACGCTGCCGGCGGGCATGCAGCTGCGCAAGGTTTCTGACCAGCCGCATGCGGTGAAGGAATCGGTGGGCGAGTTCGTCAAGGTGCTGACCGAGGCGGTGGTGATCGTACTGCTGGTGAGCTTCTTCTCGCTGGGCTGGCGCACCGGACTGGTGGTGGCGGTGTCGATCCCGCTGGTGCTGGCGATGACCTTCTTCGTCATGCATCAATTCGACATCGGCCTGCACAAGATTTCACTGGGCGCTTTGGTGCTTGCGCTCGGTCTACTCGTGGACGACGCGATCATCGCGGTGGAGATGATGGCCACCAAGATGGAGCAGGGCTATGACCGCCTGCGTGCGGCCAGCTTTGCCTGGACATCCACCGCCTTCCCGATGCTGACCGGTACCTTGATCACCGCGGCCGGCTTCCTGCCGATTGCCACCGCGGCATCGAGCACCGGTGAATACACGCGTTCCCTGTTCCAGGTGGTGACCATCGCGCTGGTGGTGTCGTGGATCGCCGCGGTGCTGTTCATTCCGTACCTGGGCGACAAGATGCTGCCGGACCTGCACAACCCGCAGCCGCCCAAGCCGGGCAGCATCGCCGGGCGCTGGCACGCCATGCGCCTGCGTTGGGCTGATCGCAATCCGGCCGTGGCCAACCTGATCAAGCCCAAGGAACTGGCGCACGATCATGACCCTTACAAGAGCGCGTTCTATCAGCGCTTCCGGGTGTTCCTGGATGCCTGCCTACGGCGCCGCTGGCTGGTGATTCTGGCCACGGCGGGCTTGTTCGTGTTCTCGCTGGTGATCTTCCGCTTCGTGCCGCAGCAGTTCTTCCCGGATTCAACCCGGCCCGAGTTGATGGTGGATATCGAGCTGGCCGAAGGCGCGTCGCTGACCGCTACCCAGGCGCAGGCGCAGAAGTTCGAAGCGCTGATCAAGGGGCACAAGGGTGTGGCCAACTTCGTCGGCTATGTCGGCAATGGTTCGCCGCGCTTCTACCTGCCATTGGACCAGCAGTTGCCGGCCACCAATTTCGCCCAGTACGTGGTGCTGGCCGAGGACACCAAGGCGCGCGAACAGCTGCGTGATTGGTTGTTGAAAGAGGTGGTGCCGAAGTTCGGTGATGTGCAGCTGCGCGTGACCCGGCTGGAGAACGGCCCGCCGGTTGGCTACCCGGTGCAGTTCCGTATTTCCGGCGAGCATATCGAGCGGGTGCAGGCGATTGCTGCGCAGGTGGCGGATAAAGTGCGGCAGAACCCGCATACCACCAACGTCAATCTCAACTGGAGCGAGCCGAGCAAGGTGGTGCGTCTGGTCGTGGACCAGGACCGTGCCCGCGTACTGGGCGTGAGCAGTGCGCAGATCGCGCAGTTCCTGACCAGCTCGCTGTCGGGCATGACGGTGAGCACCTACCGCGAAGGCAATCGCCAGATCGGCATGTTGCTGCGTGGCCCGGATGACGAGCGTGCGCGCCTGGACATGCTGGGCAGCCTGGCCATCCCGACCGCCAGCGGCAAGTCGGTGTCGTTGTCGCAGGTGGCCAAGCTGGAATATGCCTTCGAAGACGGCATCATCTGGCACCGCGACCGCCTGCCAACCGTCACCGTGCGTGCCGACATCGGCGACAGCATGCTGCCGGTGGGCGTGGTCGAGCAGATCGTGCCGACCTTGAGTGAAATCCGCGATGCCCTGCCCAGCGGCTATCTGCTGGAAACCGGCGGCACCGTGGAGGACTCGGCGCGCGGGCAGAACTCGATCAAGGCCGGCATGCCGCTGTTCCTGGTGGTGGTGGCGACGCTGCTGATGGTGCAGCTGCGCAGCTTCTCGCGGGCGGCGATGGTGTTCATCACCGCACCGCTGGGCATCATCGGCGCGACCTGGTTCCTGCTGCTGTTCCAGGCCCCGTTCGGCTTCGTGGCGATGCTGGGCACGATTGCCCTGGCCGGCATGATCATGCGCAACTCGGTGATCCTGATCGACCAGATCCAGCAGGACATCGACGCCGGCCACGACCGCTGGCACGCCATCATCGACGCCACCGTGCGGCGCTTCCGGCCTATCGTGTTGACCGCGCTGGCGGCGGTGCTGGCGATGATCCCGCTGTCGCGCAGTGCCTTCTACGGCTCGATGGCGATCTCGATCATGGGCGGGCTGATCGTCGGCACGGTGTTGACCCTGGTGTTCCTGCCGGCGCTGTATGCGGCCTGGTTCCGGGTGCGCCCGGATGAGGCCAGCCATTGAGGGCAAGCCGGCGCTGATCCGTCGTCGGTGCGCTCGGCCATGGGGCTGGGCGTAAGAAACGACGATGGATTTCACGGTTGAGATGGTAAATTGGCGCGTCGACGGGGGAGTCGACGTGACCTGCGGAGGCGGGTTTGTACAGACGCCAGAGGATTACTGACGCCACAGCTGCATGGTTTGCAGGCCGAAACAGGCTGGCGGCCGGGCTGTGGGCCTTGTTCGCAACAGCACTTTTCTGGGCCGCGACCCTGCCGCTGGCACAGGCCTCGCGGCATACCGTGGCCGGTTGGGGCATGGAACAGGGGCTGCCGCACAATCTGGTGCAGTCGGTGGCGCAGGGCAGCGACGGCTTCATCTGGCTGGGCACCTGGGAAGGCGTGGTCCGCTTCAACGGCCGCAGCTTTACCGTATTCGATCGCCAGAACACTCCAGGTGTGGAGCTGTCCGGGGTGCTGAGCATCCTGCCGGAAGCCGATGGCGCAGTGTTGTTCGGCACCATCTCAGACGGCGTCTATCGCTATCACCGTGGGCGCTGGGAGGCGCTTGGCGGTGCCGATGCACGGCATCTATCGGTCGCTGCACTGCTGCGGGATTCGTCCGGTGACCTGTGGATCGCTGCCAAGGACAGGTTGCTGCGCTTGCTGCCGTCCGGGCAGCTGCTCGATGCCGGCAGTGCGCTGGGCCTGCCCGAGGTGCCGATCACCGCGCTGCGCCAGATGGCGGACGGAGCGATGTTGGTGGCCACCGAAACAGGTGTCTACCGGGTGCAGCAAGATCGTCTGACGCCATGGAAAGATACCGCTGGCTGGGTGGTACGTGATCTCGCCGATGATGGCAACGGCGGCTGGTTGGTGGCTGCCGACGACGGCGTACATTGGCTGCATGGCAATGGTCAACGGCAGCATCTGCTGCCCGGTGAGCGGGTGGATGCGGTGCGCCCTGACGGCAGCGGTGCGTTGTGGCTGAGCCTGTCGGCTGGCCGTTTGGTGCGCCTGTCCGCAGGCAAGGTCGAGCGGATAGGTGTTCCCGGACAGGTCAGTCCGGCCTTGTTGATCGACCGCGAAGGTCTGATCTGGGCGGGCAGTACCGATGGTCTGTTTCGCATCGATGAGGGCGCCGCACGCGGCCTGACCACCGAGGATGGCTTGGGATCGGACTATGTGCGGGCACTGATCCAGTCCGACAACGGCGATGTCTGGATTGGGCATTCCGAAGGCCTGAACCGCATGCGCGGTGATGCAATCAGCGCGGTGCGATTGTTGCCTGGTACAGGCCGTGACGCCTCGGTGCTGGCCTTGGCCGGGCGTGGCCAGGGCGTGTGGGCAGGCACGTACAACCAGGGCGTGCTTGGCCTGGATGTGACCGGCCGGGTCGTGCAACGGATCAGCTTGCCCGGCACCGTCCAACCATTGATCCGCAGTCTGTTGAGCGAAAGCGATGGCGGCCTGTGGATAGGCAGCTCGGAGGGTCTGTTCCATTCCCAGCAGGGCAAGCTTCATCACTACGGGCTGGAGGAGGGGCTGCCGGGGCTGGCGGTGCACGCGCTGTACCGCGACGCTGCCGGCGTACTCTGGATAGGCACCAACGGTGGTATGGCGGGGCTGGGCAAGGACGGCAAATTGCAGGCGTGGTCACCCGATGTCGGTTTCCCAGCGCGCTATGTCTTCGATTTCCTTGGCGACGACAATGGTGACCTGTGGATTGCCAGCGACCACGGATTGCTGCGCAAGCGTGGTCTGGACATGATTGCCTTCGATCATCGCAACGGGCTGCCGCGCGACAAGATATTCCGGGTGATCGATGATGGCGCCGGTCATTTGTGGTTGCCCAGCAATCAGGGTGTATTCCGACTCGATCGCAGTGACCTGATCGCGGTAGCGGCCGGCGCACGTACGCATCTTGCCGTGCAGGTGCTGGACCATACCGACGGCATGCCCAGCAGTCAGGGCAATGGTGCCTCGTCCCCAGCAGGATGGCTCACCCGCGAAGGTGAACTGTTGTTCCCCACCGGCGGTGGTCTGGCGGTGATTGATCCGCAGCGGGTCGATGGCAATACGCGCTTCCGCAAATTCCCTGTGGCCATCGAGAACGTGGTCATTGATGGTGATCCACAACCGCTACGCAGCGCTTACTACCTGCCCGCGGGAGTGGATCGCATTGCCGTGGCCTACGCCGGCCTGGGCTTCCGCGCGCCGGACAAGATGCGTTACCGCTATCGACTGGAAGGTTTTGATGCCGATTGGGTGGACGCGGGTAGTCGCATCGAAGCGATCTATACCAATCTGCCGCCCGGAAAATATCGTCTGCGTATCCAGGCGATGTCCTTGCCATTGGATTGGGAAAACACCAGTCGTGGCGGCGAAGCATTGTTGGACCTGGAGATCGCTGCGCCGCTATGGCAGCGCCCCTGGGTACGCTGGCTGAGCGCTATTGCCGCGCTCGGCCTGGTTCTGTTGCTTTCAGGTTGGCGTGCGATCAGCTATCGACGCGGGCAGCAGCGCTTGAGCAGCGAGATCGCTGCACGTACCCAGGAATTGAGCGAGAAAAACCGCGCGCTGGAACAAGCCGATTCCGAGCGCGCCAGTCTCTTGCGACGTCTGGAACATCAGGCGATGCACGATGCGCTGACCGGTCTGCCCAATCGGCGAGCGGGCGACGCCTATCTGCAGCAGGCGCTGCAGCGTGCCAGCGCCGGGGGAACGCCCCTGAACGTGGCGCTGGTGGATGTGGACCACTTCAAGCAGATCAATGACCGCTACGGCCATGACGCCGGCGATCAGGTGTTGCGCGACATCGCCAGCCTGTTGCAGCTACGGCTTGGCAAGGAGCAGTTCGTGGCGCGGCATGGTGGTGAGGAGTTCCTGGTGGTGATCCACGGCATATCGCTGCAGGAGGCGGTAGCAGCGCTACAGGAGCTGCGCATCCGACTGGCACGGCTGCGCTTTGAGGACGTGGATGCCGAGGTCAGTGTCACCGTCAGTATCGGCGTCGCAGCACTGGGGCCAGGTCAGGCTGACGGACGCACCTTGCTGGCGGCCGCTGACCGGCAGCTCTATCGGGCCAAACGCGAAGGCCGTAATCGGGTGCTGTCGTAACGACGGCGCCTGCAGGCGCCGTCAGTTCCGATTCCTGCGCAGGCTGGATGACTCAGTACAGGCCCTGCGCCAACATGGCGTCGGCGACCTTGACGAAGCCGGCGATGTTGGCGCCGTCCACGTAGTTGACGCTGCCATCGGCACGCACGCCGTGCTGCACGCAGTTGGCATGGATCTCTTTCATGATCACGTGCAGGCGTTCGTCGACATCGGCGTGGCGCCAGGAAAGACGCAATGCGTTCTGGCTCATTTCCAGTCCTGATGTGGCCACGCCACCGGCGTTGCTGGCCTTGCCCGGTGCGTACAGCGTGCCAGCCTGCAGGAATACATCCACTGCTTCCAGCGTCGATGGCATGTTGGCCCCTTCGGCCACGCACAGCACGCCGTTGTGGACCAGGGTGCGTGCGTCGGTTTCGTCCAGCTCGTTCTGGGTGGCGCAGGGCAGGGCGATATCGGCCGGGATATGCCAGGGGCGACGATCGGCGAGGAACTCGAAGCGGGTATCGTCGCCGAGCTCGGACAGCCGGCCGCGACGTTCGTTCTTCAGTGCCATCACTTCCTGCAGGGCTTGTTCGTCGAAGCCATCACGCGCATACAGGGTGCCGCCGGAATCGGAGAAGGTCAGTACCTTGGCGCCGAGTTCGCTGGCCTTGATCGCCGCGTACTGGGCGACGTTGCCGGAGCCGGAGACCAGCACCTTGGCACCGTGGGTCTGGCGCTTGGCGTGGTGCAGCATCTGCTCGACGAAGTAAACCGTGCCGAAGCCGGTGGCTTCCGGCCGCATCAGGCTGCCGCCATAGGCCAGGCCCTTGCCGGTGAATACGCTGGAGGCGTCATTGCTGAGCTTCTTCATCATGCCGGCCATGAAGCCGACTTCGCGTGCACCCACGCCGATATCACCGGCCGGCACGTCGGTATCCGGGCCGAGGTGGCGGTACAGCTCCAGCATCAGTGCCTGGCAGAAACGCATCACCTCGCCGTCGCTTTTGCCCTTGGGATCGAAGTCCGAGCCGCCCTTGCCGCCGCCCATCGGTAGCGTGGTCAGCGCGTTCTTGAAGGTCTGCTCGAAGGCGAGGAACTTGAGGATGGACAGGTTCACCGACGGATGGAAACGCATGCCGCCCTTGAACGGACCAATCGCCGAACTGTGCTGCACCCGCCAGGCGCGGTTGACGTGGGTTTGGCCCTTGTCATCGGCCCAGGCGACGCGGAACTGGATGACCCGCTCCGGCTCGACCAGACGTTCCAGCAACCCATATTGCGTGTACTTCGGGTTCTGCTGCAGGAACGGCCACAGGCTGTGTGCCACTTCCTTTACCGCCTGCAGGAACTCGGATTGGTTGGGGTCGCGCTTGGCCACATAGGCCAGGAAGTTGTCGGGAGTGCGGTAGTTCAAGGTCATTCCTTTGTTGGTGCGGGACCTGAAACGACAGGTCCAATGAAGAAACGGCGTGGTATCCACCTGGCGGGAACAGCCCGCAAAAAAAAGACGCGGCCAAGGGCCGCGTCCGGTTACATCAGTTCAACTGTGCAAGCACGGCTAGCCCGGCTTGCTGGGTGTTGAGCGCCTGCCCTTGCGCGGCCAGGTCGGCGGTGAAATGACCGCCATCGAGTGCGGTGCTGACCGCTTGCTCGATTGCCGCAGCCTCAGCCTCCAGTCCCAGCGAATGCCGCAGCAGCATCGCCGCGCTCAAGATGGTGGCATAAGGATTGGCGATGCCCTTGCCGGCGATATCCGGTGCCGAGCCGTGGATCGGCTCGTAGATGCCGACCTTGCCTTGTTCGCCCAACGAAGCGGAAGGCAGCAGGCCCAGCGACCCGGCCAGCATCGACGCTTCGTCGGTGAGGATGTCGCCGAACATGTTTTCGGTAACGATCACGTCGTAGACGCGCGGCTTGGCGATCAGATGCATGGCCATGGAATCGACCAGCTGGTGCTCCAGTTCCACATCGGGGAATTCTTCGCGGCCGATGCGTGTGGCGATGTCACGCCACAGACGCGAGGTTTCCAGCACATTGGCCTTGTCCACCGAGGTGAGCTTGCCGCGGCGCTGCTGGGCCAGGCGGAAGGCGCTGCGCAGCACACGCTCGATCTCGACCACGGTGTAGCGGCACAGATCGCTGGCGCTGTCGGCATCGCGGCTCTTGTCGCCGAAGTAGATTCCGCCGGTCAGCTCGCGCACCACCACGAAGTCCACGTCCTTGAGCAGTTCGGGCTTGATCGGAGAGGCGTTGAGCGCAGCCGGGTGGGTGCGCACCGGGCGCAGGTTGGCGTACAGGCCCAGTGCCTTGCGGATCGCCAGCAGGCCTTGTTCCGGGCGGACCTTGGCATTCGGGTCGGACCACTTCGGGCCACCAACGGCGCCGAGCAGCACCGCGTCCGCCTTGCTGCAGGCGTCCAGCGTGGCTGCCGGAAGCGGCTCGCCATGATTGTCGATGGCGATGCCGCCGATGTCATGCTCGCTGAAACTGAAGCTGTGGCCGAAACGGCTTGCGATGGCCTTGAGCACGTCGACGGCAACGGCGGTGATTTCTGGACCGATGCCGTCACCCGGCAGTACGACGATGTTGGCTTGCATGTAAGGGTTCCAGTTGCTGTTTGTTTTGTTTGAAGCCCCTCTCCCTGCGGGAGAGGGGTTGGGGTGAGGGTAGGGAGCTACGGTGCACTACTTAACTGCGTGGCTTCGCCCCTACCCTCATCCGCCCCTTCGGGGCACCTGCATTCGGCACATCCATGTGCCTCACCTTACGGGCGGCTGCGCCGTGCAGTCCGGCAATCCTGCCGGACTGTCTCCCAGAGGGAGAAGGATTGAAGCATCACGCTACGCGCGCCGCCTCATACCGCTCGATCTCATCGACCCGGCCCAGCAACCAACCCAGCTGATCCACGCCTTCCAGCAGGCAGGTCTGCGAGAAACCATCCAGCGGGAAGCTATAGGTCTTGCCGCTGGAAGTACGCAGCTCACGCGCTGCGACATCCACCGTCAGTTCGTCATCCGGGTTCTGCATCAGCGCCTGCACATCGGCTTCGTCCAGCACGATCGGCAGCAGGCCGTTCTTCAGCGAGTTGTTGCGGAAGATGTCGGCGATCTCACTGCTGACGATTGCCTTTAGGCCCAGATCGGTCAGCGCCCACGGCGCATGTTCACGTGAGGAGCCACAGCCGAAATTGCGCCCGGCCAACAGGATGGCGCGACCCTGGTTGTGCGGTTGGTTGAAGGCGAAGTCGGCATTCGGCGCGCCATCGGCCTGCCAGCGCCAGTCATTGAACGCGTTCTTGCCCAGGCCGGCACGCTCGGTGGTGGACAGGAAACGCGCCGGAATGATCTGGTCGGTATCGATATTGGTCTGGCGCAGCACCACGCTGCGCGAGGTGATCGTGGTCAGTGCGGCCATCACGCCACCTCCTTGGCAAACAACTCGCGGGTATCAGCAACACGGCCATTCACTGCTGCCCAAGCCGCACTCATCGGCGAGGCCAGCAGGGTGCGCGAGCCCGGCCCTTGGCGGCCTTCGAAATTGCGGTTGCTGGTGCTGACTGCCAACTGGCCGGGTGCGACCAGGTCGCCGTTCATGGCGATGCACATGGAGCAGCCCGGCTCGCGCCACTCGGCACCGGCAGCACGCACGATCTCATGGATGCCTTCGGCCTCGGCATCGCGCTTGACGATCTCCGAGCCCGGCACCACCAGCATGCGCACGCCGTCGGCGACGCGGCGACCGCGCAGCACCTGCGCCACTTCGCGCATGTCGTTCAGGCGGCCATTGGTGCAGGAACCGACAAACACCACATCCACCGGCGTGCCGATCAAGCTGTGGCCGGCTTCGAACTTCATGTAGTCCAGGCCCTTCTGCGCGGCGGCATCGTTGGCAGCCGGGATCGGCGCATCAACCGCAATCGCGGTGCCCGGGTGCGTGCCCCAGGTCAGGGTCGGGCGGATATCAGCGGCATCGATCTGCACTTCGACATCGAAGCGTGCGCATTCGTCGCTGTTCAACGAGGACCAGTACGCCACGGCCTTGTCGAAGTCGGCGCCCTTGGGGCCGCGCGGGGTCTTGGCGACCCAGTCGAAGGTGATCTGGTCCGGCGCCACCATGCCGGCGCGCGCGCCAGCTTCGATCGACATGTTGCACAGGGTCATGCGCTGTTCCATGTCCATCGCGCGGATCGCCGAGCCACGGAATTCCAGCACATGGCCGGTGCCACCGTTGACACCGATCACGCCGATGATATGCAGCACCACATCCTTGGCGCCCACGCCCGGCGCAACCTCGCCATCGACGGTGATTGCCATGGTCTTGGCCTTGCGCTGCAACAGGCATTGCGTGGCCAGCACGTGGCCGACTTCGCTGGTGCCGATGCCGAAGGCCAGCGAGCCGAATGCGCCGTGGGTGGAGGTGTGACTGTCACCGCAGACGATGGTCATGCCCGGCTGGGTGAAACCCTGCTCCGGGGCGATGACGTGGACGATGCCGCGGTTGGCCGAAGACAGATCGAACAGCTCGATGCCGTACTCGGCGCAGTTCTTCGCCAGCGTCTCGACCTGCGCTTCGGAGGCCTTGCTGGCATAGGGCAGCTTGCCATCCGGGCCGGCCGGCAGGGTCGGCGTGGAGTGATCCATCGTCGCCTTGGTGCGGTCGGTGCGGCGCGGCTTGATGCCGCGCTCGCGCAGTTCGGTGAAGGCCTGCGGCGAGGTGACTTCATGGATCAGGTGCAGGTCGACGTACAGCACGGCCGGCGCGCTGTCGGATTCGGGAACGACTACGTGCGCGTCCCACAGTTTGTCGTACAGGGTTTTGGGTGCGGAGCTCATTGGTTCGTTCCGTTGCCTATGTTCTGCCGTCGCGGTCAGGCGCTGACGGCTTCCTCGGTGGTGCTGCTTTCACGCTGGCGCAGCAGGCGGTTGGTGACATCCAGCCAGGCAAGCGCGCTGGCTTCGATGATGTCACGGCTGGTGCCGGTGCCTTCGAGGATTTCGCCTTCGTGACGTACGCTCAGGTTGGCTTCGCCGCGCGCATCGGCGCCGATGCCGACGCTGTGCACGTGGTAGCTGTCCAGCGTCAGCTGCACGCCGGTGGCGGCCGACAATGCCGAGAACAGCGCATCGACCGGGCCGTCGCCCTGCGCAGTTTCAGCCACGCGGTTGCCTTCCGGATCGGACAGCTCGACCAGCGCATTGGCGCGGCTGCCGACATCGCTGATGGTCATCGAGGCCAGTCGGTAGCCGTCGCTGCTGGAAGTGCCCTGCATCAGGGTCTGCAGGTCGGCGTCGGTGACCACACGCTGCTGTTCGCACAGCGCCTTGAACTGCTCGAAGATCAGCTTCAGTTCTTCTTCTTCCAGCCAATAGCCCAGCGCACGCAGGCGCGCCTCGACCGCGGCGCGGCCGCTGTGGCGGCCCAGTACCATCTGCGAGGATTCCCAGCCCACGTCTTCCGGACGCATGATTTCGTAGGTGTTGCGGTTGCGCAGCATGCCGTGCTGGTGGATGCCGGACTCATGCGCGAAGGCATTGGCGCCAACGATGGCCTTGTTGCGCTGGACCGGCATGCCGACCAGGCGCTGCAGCAGCTGCGAGGTGGGCACGATGCGCTGGGTGTCGAAGCCGGTATCGAAGTTGTAGAAGGCGTTGCGCACCTTCAGCACCATCGCGATTTCTTCCAGGGCGCAGTTGCCGGCGCGCTCGCCGATGCCGTTGATCGAGCCTTCCACCTGCCGCGCGCCGCCTTCGATGGCGGCCAGCGAGTTGGCCACGGCCAGGCCCAGATCGTTGTGGCAGTGGGTGCTGAAGATGACCTTGTCGGCACCGGCGGCATTGGCGATCACGTGCTGGAACATCGCGCGGATTTCTTCCGGCGTGGTGAAGCCTACGGTGTCGGGCAGATTGATGGTACGCGCACCGGCGGCGATGGCGACCTGGGTGACTTCGGTCAGGAAGTCCAGCTCGGTGCGGGTCGCGTCTTCGGCGGAGAACTCGATGTCATCCAGATAGCCGCGCGCCATGCTCACATGCTTGTGCACCGATTCCAGTACCTGCTCCTTGCTCATGCGCAGCTTGTGCTCGCGATGCAGGGGGCTGGTGGACAGGAACACGTGCAGGCGCGGGCGCGCTGCGGCTTCCAGGGCCTTGACCGAGGTTTCGATATCGCCGGCCAGGCAGCGCGACAGCACGGCCAGGACCGGCTGTCGTACCTCGCGGCCGATCAAGGCCATGGCTTCGCGGTCGGACTGCGAACTTGCGGGGAAACCGGTTTCGATCACGTCCACGCCCAGTTCCGCCAGCGCCCTTGCCATCACCAGCTTCTGTGGTGGCGTCATGCTGCAGCCGGGTGATTGCTCACCGTCGCGCAGGGTCGTGTCGAAGATGGTAATTCGCGGGGTGTTGTTGGTTGGAGTATTCACCAGAGGGTCTCCTCGACTGCGGCGGTAACGGAAATTTGGGGGGATTCGGATTTGGTGCTGCGCTGTGTCGATGCAACGACACGGCTTCTAAGTCGTTCGGCGTTACGCCGTCGAGGTTTGCGTGGTGGGCTGGGGCGGACTTCAGACAACAAGGTCGACAATACCGTGGCATCGATGTTGCCGCCGGATACCACCGCACACTTACGCTTTCCGGAGACCCGGCGGCCCGCGGCCAGCGCCAGCGCGCCAGCACCTTCGGCGATGACGTGTTCTTCCAGCGCCAGCCGCACCAGGGTTTCGCGCAGCTCGGCTTCACGCACGATGACCACGTCGTCGAGCAGGTTGGCGCACAGGCGGCGGGTAAGGAAGCCTGGGATCTTGACCTTGACGCCATCAGCCAGGGTCGGGACCGGATCAACTTCGCGCACATCGCCCTTGATCGCACGCGCCATCGAGTCCACGCCTTCGACCTGCGCACCAATGATGCGCACGCCCTGCGATTTCAGGGCCAGTGCGACGCCCGAGGCCAGGCCGCCACCGCCGATAGGCACGATCACCACATCCGGTGCATGCGGCGCCAACTCGATGCCCAGCGTGCCTTGGCCGGCGATCACGTCCGGGTCGTCGAAGGCGGACAGGAAGCGGTAGCCGTTCTGTTCGGCCAGCTCGCGGGCGAAGGCGAAGGCTTCGTCGTAGCTGTTGCCATGCTGACGCACGGTGGCGCCCCAATGCTGGACGCCGGCAATCTTGGTGGCCGGTGCCCCATGCGGCATCACCGTGATGGCTTGCACGCCCAGCCGGTGCGAGGCCCAGGCCACGCCTTGGGCATGGTTGCCGGCCGAAGCGCAGATTACCGGGCGCTCGTCGCCGCGCTCCAGCGCAGCCAACATCGCGTTCAAGGCGCCACGCACCTTGTAGGAGCCGGTGCGCTGCAGGTTTTCGAGCTTGAGCCAGGTGCCGAAACGCTCTGCGTAGTGCAGCGGGGTAGGCGGCAGAAAACGGCGCAGGCGTGCCTGCGCGGCCAATACGTCGGCAACGCTGACGTTCAGGACGTCAGCGGGTGCTGCAACTGCGACGGCGCGGCCACGGTCAGGCATGTACGTGGCCGTCACCGGATACCAGCGAACCCGCTGTCGGCAGTTCGCGTCGAAGAAGACGCCTCCGTGGTTTGCGGCGGCGTACTACCGGTACGCCACTTACATCGCTGCTCATACGCTGGCACCTGCTACCGGTACCAGCCGCACGGATTCGCAGTCGTAGACCTTCTGCAACTGGTGGCACAGGGTTTCCGGCGGGCGCGTGCCATGGATGTCCATCTGCACGTGCCAGCGGCCGGCATCGTCGGCATTGCGGTTGCCGGCGATGTTGCTGGGGGCGAAGCCGCGCCGTTCGACCATGCCGATCACGCGCACCAGCGCGCCTTCGGCAGGCTTCAGCACCAGGTCAAGCCGGTATTGCATTGGAACTCTCCTGCGCTGCCTTGGCATGGGCTGGGTTGCTGTCCAGCATGGTGCTGTTGGCGTTGTTGGGTGGCACCAGCGGCCACACGTTGGCGCGTGCATCGATGGACACGTGCAGGAACGCCGGGCCGGGCGTATCCAGCATGGCGGCCAGTGCATCTTCAACCTGGGCACGCTGGGTGATTCGGGTGGCGGGGATGCCGAACACCTGCACCAGCGCGGCGAAATCCGGGTTGTCGGACAGGTCGATCTCGCTGTAACGCTCGGCGAAGAACAACTCCTGCCACTGGCGGACCATGCCCAGCGAAGAGTTGTCCAACAACACGATCTTCACCGGCAGGCGACAGCGGGCGATGGTGGCCAGCTCCTGTACGTTCATCATGAAGCTGCCATCACCGGAGACCAGCACCACGGTGCGGTCAGGGCAGGCGAACTGCGCGCCCATCGCCGCCGGCAGGCCGAAGCCCATCGTGCCCAGTGCGCCGGAGGTCAGGTGATTGCGCGGGTGATTGAAGCGACAATGCTGCGCTACCCACATCTGGTGCTGGCCGACATCGCAGGCGATCACGGTATCTGGAGGTGCAACTTCGCTCAGCCGCTTCAACAGCGCCGGTGCATAGATATCATGGCCAGGGGCGTCATAGCGGGCGGCGAACTTCTCACGGTTGGCGGCACAACGTGCGCGCCAGCTGTTGCAGCTGCTACGGATGCTGGTCAGTGCCTGCAGGCCGGTCTTGACGTTGCCGGGAATGGCGATGTCGACCGCGCGCAGCTTGGAGATCTCGTAGGCATCGGCATCCAGATGGATGACACGGGCGAACGGGGCGAACTCGGCCAGCTTGCCGGTGGCGCGGTCATCGAAACGGGCACCGACCACGATCAGCAGGTCCGACTCCTGCACCGCCATGTTGGCGGCGCGGGTGCCGTGCATGCCCAGCATGCCCAGGTATTGCGGATGGTTGGCCGGCAGTGCACCCAGGCCGCGCAGGGTCAGTACGGTCGGGATGCCCGAGCTTTCGACGAAGTGGCGGAACTCGCCAACCGCATCGGCCAGGCCGATGCCGCCACCGCCGTAGATCACGGGCTTCTCAGCAGCGGCAATCATTTCCACCGCTGCAGCCAGGCGTTCGGCTGAAGGTGCCGGCACCGGATCCACCGAGGCCGGCACGTGATCGGGCAGGTGCGAGGCATCACCCAGCTGCACGTCCTTGGGCAGGTCGATCAACACTGGACCGGGCCGCCCTTCGCGGGCGACACGGAAGGCTTCGGCAACCACGTGCGGCAGCTCATCAACGCTGCGCACCAACCAGCTGTGCTTGACGATCGGCAAGGTCATGCCGAACACATCCAGTTCCTGGAACGCATCGGTACCCAGCAGCGGGGTAGCGACCTGGCCGGTCAGGCACACCATCGGTACCGAGTCGAGCATGGCATCGGCAATGCCGGTGACCAGGTTGGACGCGCCCGGGCCTGAGGTGGCCACGCATACGCCTACCTTGCCGCTTGCGCGGGCATAACCATTGGCGGCCAACGCGGCGCCCTGCTCGTGTCGTACCAGGATGTGCTTGAGGCTGGAGTCCACCAATGCGTCGTAGAACGGCATGATGGTGCCGCCCGGGTAGCCGAACAGCGTTTGCACGCCTTCGGCTTCCAGGGCCTGCGTCAGCCAGCGTGCGCCGTTACGGGGCGCACCGGGGGTGGAAGTGTTCATGCAGCGACCTTTGCCAGTTGCGGGTGGGGGACCGCGGATTACGCAGTCTGTGCTTGCAGCCAAACCATCTTGGCGCGGAGCTCTTTGCCCACCTTCTCGATCGGGTGTTCCATGTCTGCCTGCTGGAACTTCTTGTAGTTCGGCAGCCCGGCTTCGTACTCGGCTTCCCAGTTCTTGGTGAAGGTGCCGTTCTGGATGTCGGTCAGCACGTCCTTCATGCGTGCCTTCACCGAGGCATCGATGACACGCGGGCCGCTGACGAAATCGCCGTACTGCGCGGTCTCGGAGATGAACTCCAGCATGCGGGTGATGCCGCCTTCGTAGAACAGGTCGACGATCAGCTTCAGTTCGTGCAGCACTTCGTAGTAGGCGATTTCCGGCTGGTAGCCGGCTTCCACCAGGGTTTCAAAGCCGGCTTGCACCAGCGAGGAAGCACCGCCGCACAGCACCGCCTGCTCGCCGAACAGATCGGTTTCGGTCTCTTCCTTGAAGGTGGTCTTGATGATGTTGGCGCGGGCGCCGCCCAGGCCAGCCGCATAGGCCAGCGCGAACTGCTCGGCCTTGCCGCTCTTGTCCTGGTAAACCGCGTAGATGCACGGCACGCCGCGGCCGATTTCATACTCGCGACGCACCAGTGCGCCCGGGCCCTTCGGCGCGACCAGCACCACGTCCAGGTCGGCGCGCGGCTCGATCATGCCGAAATGCACGTTCAGGCCGTGCGCGAACAGCAGGCAGGCGCCTTGCTTCATGTTCGGCGCCAGCACCTCGTTGTACAGCTTCTTCTGCACCATGTCCGGGGTCAGCACGGCGACCAGGTCGGCGTCCTTGACCGCTTCGGCCGGGCTCTTGACGGTGAAGCCATCGGCCTGCGCCTTGACCTCGGTGGGGCCGCCGGCGCGCAGGCCGACAACCACGTCGAAGCCGGATTCACGCAGGTTCATGGCATGGGCGCGGCCCTGGCTGCCGTAACCGACGACGGCGATTTTGATCTGGGGCAGTTCGTTGGTGCTCATGGTGCTTGGTTTCCTTGCAATGAAGAGAGTCAGGCAGAAATAAAAACGGCCGTTGCGTCAGGACGCAGCGGCCGGGGCGGGCGGGGCAGACACCATGCAGCTCGCAGCGCTGCGGCAGGCGGCGTTGGCGGTGTGTTTGTTGGAGGTGTCTGGGGTCGGGTACATGGTTTCAGATGAAATAGAAGCTGGAAACGAAAAACCCCGCGCCGGGGCCGGTGCGGGGTCTTTGTTCGAATCTGGCATTTTCTGCTACGCGCCAGCTCGCCCCGCCCCTGTAGGTTCGGTAATAAGTACGAGTACAAGCAGCGACGCCGCGGCGTGAGCCGGGGTCGAAAGCGTGTTGGCGGTGGTGTTGTGGCGTTGCAGCATTAGTCGAGATAACCACCGCAGGCAGGTGCGTGTCAACGCTTGCAGGTGTGATTTTCTGGATTCGGCGCGTAAGCCCCGCCGTGGCGGCATGGTTGCGGCTGAAACCTACGCGTACAAGCGTCTGCTGAGGCTGGATTGCGCGGATTCGGGCCAATCCGGCACCCTGGATTGGCCCGGGAGAGAAGTTTTGTCCGGTGATGATTGGATTGCCCCGCTTTTGCCGGTTTAGGAAGTAAGAGGCTCTTTTCTGGGCCGGCCGGAGGAAGGAAGCCATGATGCAATCAACGGGACAGGACATCACGTGTGCAGGCGCGCACCGCTGTGACGGACCCAGCGGCGGGCCGATGACAGGTCTGGTGCAGCTGATGGGCCAGGGGGTTGGGCTGCCGGCACCGCTGATCTATCGAAAGGGGTGGACCCTGCTCGGCTACCTGGCGATCGAGTCCAACCGCATGCATTCGCGGGCAGCGCTGGCGGCGTTGTTGTGGCCAAGCCTGGGTGAGACTAGCGCCCTGACCAACCTGCGCCAGGTGCTGAGCAACCTCAATCGCTTCTGCACCCTGGCACTGGGGGAGGGCATTCTGCGCATCGAGCGCTCGGCGGTTGGGCTGATGCGTGGCAGTGAGCCACTGTTCGATGTCGATCTGCTGCAGCAGATGCCGTGTGAGTCGGCTCACCTGATGGCCGAGCAGCGGGTGTTCCTGGATGGAATGGAGGACATTGCCGATTCCAACTTCCAGAGCTGGCTGGCGAGCACCCGGCAGTTGCTGGACGTCCAGTTGCTCGACGCGGCGGCGCGCTGCTGCGATGGAATGCTGGAGGCATCACGCTGGGAGTCGGCCATAAAGCTGGCCAATGCCTTGAGTCAGCGTGATCCCTGGAATGAGGCACACACCCGGCGGGTGATGCGGGCCCATGCTGGCACCGGCATGCGTGCTGCGGCGCTGAATGTCTACCAGCGATTCGAATCGGTACTGCGGCAGGAGCTGGGCCTGGATCCAGACCAGGAGACGCGCGGCCTGCTGGAGCAGATCAGTAGCGGGCCCGGCGGCGGACACGAGGCCGCCAGCTTGATTGGAATGGCGTCTGCGCGGATGTAGGGCTGGGTTGCACGCGGTGGTCTGCAAGCTTGCTGTTTTACTGTGGGAGCGGCGTCAGCCGCGAAGCTGAGCTTGCTCGAACCTCTTCGTCTGATGATGTCCTTGCTTCGCGGCTGACGCCGCTCCCACAAAGACAGTCCGATGCCTGTGGTCCAGCTTGGCTGGTTTGAGCGCCAAGGTGACGGGGAGTTCAGGACAAGGCACATGCGCAAGGCGTGCGTCAGCGCGGTGGCTGGGCTATCGTCCAGCCATTCCCTTGCTGGTTGTCTGCCATGCTGCGTACCGCGTTGTTGCTTGCTCTATCTACGGTGTCGGTAACGGCGTTTGCCGCAGACCGTATCACCGGTCATGAATTCGCCACCCGTTCGGAAGTCATCGCGCCGCATGCAATGGCGGCCACGTCACAGCCGCTGGCCACGCAGATCGCGCTCGACGTGATGAAGGGTGGCGGCTCGGCGATGGACGCAGCCATCGCTGCCAATGCCGCGCTGGGATTGATGGAGCCGACCGGCAATGGCATTGGCGGTGACCTGTTCGCGATCGTGTGGGACCCGAAGACGCAGAAGCTTCATGGCTACAACGGCTCGGGCCGTTCACCGCGTTCGTTGACGTTGGCAGAGCTGCAGCGGCGTGGTCTGAAGGAAATTCCCGCGACCGGACCATTGCCGGTGTCGGTGCCCGGGGCGGTGGATGGCTGGTTCGCCTTGCACGAGCGCTTCGGGCGTAAGCCGATGGCTGAGAATCTGGCGCCGGCAATTGCCTATGCGCGCGCAGGGCATCCGGTGTCGGAGGTCATCGCCTATTACTGGGATCGCTCGGTGCCCAAGCTGTCGCAGTATCCGGGCTTCAAGGAGCAGTTCACCATCGATGGGCATGCGCCACGCAAAGGGCAGATGTGGCGCAATCCGAATCTTGCAGACACCTTGCAGCAGATTGCCGATGGCGGCCGTGATGCGTTCTACAAAGGTGACATCGCTCGTGGCATTGGTGACTACTTCAAGGCCAATGGCGGCTATCTGAGCTACGGGGACATGGCTGCTCACCAGGGCGAGTGGGTCGAGCCCGTCAGCAGCAATTACCGTGGCTACGATGTGTGGGAGTTGCCGCCGAACAGCCAGGGCATTGCCGCGCTGCAGATCCTCAATGTGCTGGAGGGCTATGACTTCTCGAAGATTCCATTTGGCTCGGCCGAGCACATCCATCTGTTCGTCGAAGCCAAGAAGCTCGCTTTCGCCGACCGCGCCCGTTTCTACGCAGACCCGGCATTCTCGCCGGCACCGGTACAGCGGCTGATTTCCAAGGACTACGCCGCGCAGCGCCGCAGCCTGATCTCGATGGACAAGGCGTTGAAGGAAGTTCAGCCGGGCACGCCCAGGCAGTTGGAGGAGGGCGACACCATCTACATGACCGTGGCCGATGCCGAGGGCATGATGGTGTCGCTGATCCAGTCCAACTATCGCGGCATGGGCAGTGGTATGGCACCGCCGGGGCTGGGCTTCATCCTGCAGGACCGGGGCGAGATGTTCGTGTTGCAGAAGGATCATCCCAATGGCTATGCACCGGGCAAGCGGCCGTTCCAGACCATCATTCCTGCCTTTATCACCAAGGATGGCAAGCCGTTCGCCAGCTTCGGGGTGATGGGCGGTGCGATGCAGCCGCAAGGGCATGCGCAGATCGTGATGAACCTGGTCGACTTCGGCATGAACCTGCAGGAAGCCGGCGATGCGCCGCGCATCCAGCATGAAGGTTCGACCGAACCGACCGGACAGGCCACGGCGATGCGTGATGGTGGCGAGGTCAATCTGGAAACCGGGTTTTCCTACGAGACGGTACGCAGTTTGATGCGCAAGGGGCATCGCGTGGTGTTTGCCGATGGCCCTTATGGTGGCTATCAGGCGATCATGCGTGACCCGGAAAGCGGCGTTTACTACGGCGCTTCGGAGAGCCGCAAGGACGGGCAGGCGGCGGGGTACTGATCTTTGCTTCTTGTGGTTGTAGCGGGGCAAAAGCCAAAGCCAAAGCCAAAGCCAAAGCACCCCTCCCCAACCCTCCCCTTCGCTGCGCGAAAGGGAGGGGGCCGTTCTTGGCGATTTACAAGATGGCGACGGAGCCGTTTCTACCCCCTCCCTTTCGCGCAGCGAAGGGGAGGGTTGGGGAGGGGTAGCTCTTCGCTGCCGTCCTTACCACCCAATTGTTCAGCCACATTGCGCAGCTGGATGCGAAGCCCGCCAGATGCGCCGCGGCAATTCACAGCTCCCGCAGCCCCCGCCTACTTGCCCAGACCTGACGAACGCTCAGTGACTGCACGTGCTTCTTCCTGCGCGGCCTGTTCGCGCTCGATCCACGCCTCCATCATGTGCCGTGCGCGCTGCGCGAGCCGGCGCTGACGGTTGTGCTCGGCGTCCAGTACGCGGTACAGCGATACCATCACCAGCACCATCAACAACGCGAATGGCAGTGCTGCAATGGTGATCATGCCCTGCAGTGCATCCAGCCCACCTGCGAGCAGCAGCGCCGCGGCGATCAGTGCAATGGCAATGCCCCATACCAGCTTGCGTGACAGCGGTGGATCGCCGGCTTCGTCGGTGGACATACCGGCCAGCACCAGCACCGCGGAATCGGCCGAGGTGACGAAGAAGATGATCAGCAGGACCAAGGCCAGCCCCGACAGCAGCAAGGAGGCCGGCATGCTGTCGAACAGCGTGAACAATACCGTTTCATAGCCATTGCCCAGCGCCTGGATCAGGTCGGCCTGGCCAAACAGCTGCGCCCACAGTGCGGTGCCGCCGAACACGGAGAACCACAGGAAGCCGAGCAGGGTTGGTGCCAGCACCACCCCGACCACGAACTCGCGCACGCTGCGGCCGCGTGATACCCGCGCAATGAACGAACCCACGAACGGCGCCCAGGCAATCCACCAGGCCCAGTAGAAGATGGTCCAATCGGCGACCCAGGTGCTGCCCGAAAAGGGCGACATGCGCAGGCTCATCGTCACCAGCTGGTTCAGGTAAGAGCCCAGCGTGGTGGTGAAGGTGTCGAAGATGAAACCGGTGGGGCCGAGCACCAGCACTGCCGCCAGCAGCACTGCCGCCATTGCCAGATTGAAGTTGGACAACCACTTGATGCCACGGTCCACGCCGCTGGTGGTGGAGATCATGTAAAGCACGAAGGCGATGGCGATAACCGTCATCTGCAGTGGCACGCCTGCGGTAACACCAAACACACGTTGCAGGCCGGCAGCAATCTGGATGGTGCCGAACCCCAGCGTGGTGGCGACACCGATTGCGGTGGCAACCACGGCGGCGATGTTCACCAGCTTGCCGATCCAACCGCGATGATGGCGGCCGATCACCGGTTGCAGCATGTCGCTGATCAGGCCGCGGCCGTTGCGGTTGTATTGGAACCAGGCCATTGCCAGCCCGATCAGCGCATAGATTGCCCACGGGTGCAGGCCCCAATGGAAGAACGAGTAACGCATCGCGGCGCGGGCGGCATCCATGCTTTGCGGCGGCAGGCCTTCGGGTGGGGTGACGAAATGCGATACCGGTTCGGCGGCGCCCCAGAACACCAGGCCGATGCCCATACCGGCGGCGAACAGCATCGACAGCCAGCTGGCGCGGGAGAAATCCGGCTCGGCATCTTCGCCGCCGATGCGCAGGCTGCCGAAGCGTCCGAACGCCAGGTACAGCAGGAAACACAGTGTCAGGAACACGATCAGCAGGTACATCCAGCCGGCGCCGCGCACAACCTGGGCCAGCGTGGCCTGCACCACGTCGTTGAAGGGGCCGGGCGCGAGGCCGGCAATCAGCACCAGCAGCGCGACCAGTGCAATGGAGACACGAAACACCATGAAGGAGCTTCTCCGATCAAATGAGCGATTGAGGGGAGCGAGCCTGAGCTTGCAGGACAACCGGCTGGCACCTTGGCACCGGGCCGGGAAAGGAGGGGCGGCAAGCGCCGCAAGGCAGTCATTCGAAACGAGCCTGCGCGGGATGTTACTGAATGGCGCGTCACGATTACGTTAGCGGCTTGTAACGTTGTGCAAGGCGAGGCCTGCTGGCAGTAGCTGCAGCCTTTTGACCGGCGCTCCTGCTGGCTTGGCTTTCCCATCGATTGCGGGTCTAATGACGCCCGAAGCGGGGGTACCGTGGCCATAGGGTCGCGGTTGAGACATACCCTTCGAACCTGATCCGGCTCATACCGGCGTAGGGAAGCTTCGTGTGCCGCCAGTCGATGTGCCCGCAATGGGCCAGGGCCGGCCGGCGTGCGCCTTCGCTTCGTTCCGTCATGCGAATCCCTCGCGTGGCCTTCGCACCCCGCGTGTGGATAGACCAGGACGAATGCCAATGAACGCACAGCCCAGCCTGCAGCAACAGGCCCAGCAACTCTCCGAATCCGTGACCCGGCCGATTCCCGGTTCGCGCAAGATCTTCGTCGCTGGTTCTCGCCCGGACCTGCAGGTGCCGATGCGCGAGATCGCGTTGACTCGCACGCCCACCCTGTTCGGCGGCGAGGAGAACCATCCGGTCACCGTGTACGACACCTCCGGCCCGTATACGGATCCGCAGGCCAACATCGATCTGGCAGCGGGGCTGGCGGCGGTGCGCAGCGCCTGGATCGAGGAGCGCGGGGATACCGAGCAGTTGGCCGGTCTCAGCTCAGAGTTCGGCCGTGGCCGCCAGCACGATGCCCGGCTGGATGCCGTGCGCTTTCCCGGCCGCACGCTGCCGCGCCGGGCGATTGGTACCGCCAACGTCACCCAGATGCACTACGCGCGGCGCGGCATCGTTACTCCGGAGATGGAGTATGTCGCCATCCGCGAGAACCAGCGCTTGGATGCAGTGCGTGATGCAGGGTTGCTTGCCCAGCATCCGGGGCATAGCTTTGGTGCCAACATCCAGCAGATCATCACCCCGGAATTCGTACGCGATGAAATCGCGCGCGGCCGTGCGGTGTTGCCGAACAACATCAACCACCCCGAGTGTGAGCCGATGATCATCGGCCGCAACTTCCTCACCAAGATCAACGCCAACATCGGCAACAGCGCGGTGTCCTCCGGCATCGCCGAGGAAGTGGAGAAGCTGGTGTGGGCGATCCGTTGGGGCGGCGACACGGTGATGGATCTTTCCACCGGCAAGCACATCCATGAGACGCGCGAGTGGATCGTTCGCAACTCGCCGGTGCCGATTGGCACCGTGCCTATCTACCAGGCGCTGGAGAAAGTAGATGGCCGCGCCGAAGCGCTGACCTGGGAGATCTTCCGCGACACCTTGATCGAGCAGGCCGAGCAGGGGGTTGATTACTTCACCATCCACGCCGGTGTGCTGCTGCGGCATGTTCCGCTGACCGCGAAGCGCGTCACCGGCATCGTCTCGCGCGGCGGTTCCATCATGGCCAAGTGGTGTCTGGCACATCACAAGGAGAACTTCCTTTACACACACTTCGAAGACATCTGCGACATCATGAAGGCTTACGACGTGTCCTTCAGTCTCGGTGACGGCCTGCGCCCTGGCTGTATTGCCGATGCCAACGACGCGGCGCAGTTCGGTGAACTGGAAGCGTTGGGCGAGCTGACAAAGATTGCCTGGAAGCATGATGTGCAGACCATCATCGAAGGTCCCGGTCATGTGCCGATGCAGCTGATCAAGCAGAACATGGACAAGCAGCTGCAGGAGTGCGGCGAAGCGCCGTTCTATACGCTTGGGCCGCTGACCACCGACATTGCGCCGGGTTACGACCACATCACCAGTGCGATCGGTGCGGCGATGATTGGCTGGTATGGCACCGCGATGCTCTGCTACGTGACGCCAAAGGAGCACCTGGGCCTGCCCAACCGGCAGGACGTGCGCGACGGCATCATGGCGTACAAGATCGCCGCGCATGCCGCTGATCTTGCCAAGGGCCATCCGGGTGCGCAGGTCCGCGACAACGCATTGAGCAAGGCACGCTTCGAGTTCCGCTGGGAAGACCAGTTCAACCTCGGTCTGGATCCGGAGAAAGCCAAGGAATTCCATGATGAGACGCTGCCCAAGGATGCGCACAAGCTGGCCCACTTCTGCTCGATGTGCGGCCCGCATTTCTGCTCGATGAAGATCACCCAGGATGTGCGTGAGTACGCCGCCGAGCAGGGGCTGGATGAGGCGCAGGCGCTGGCGATTGGGATGGCCGAGAAATCGGCACAGTTCCGCGAACAGGGCGCGCAGGTCTATCGCGTCGAATAAGCCGGTGAGTCGGGGCGGGGCATCCACGCGGGTGCCCCGGCCACTGCTTGACGCCAGCACGGGTGCGGACGTGTTAGCGTGCAGCCGTCCACACCAGGGGTAGGCCATGAAACTTCGCTTTGTTGCTCTGCTTTTCGCCTTGTCCACGTTGCTCCTGCTGGGCGCCTGCGCCAGCACCCCGCGCGTCGCCAGCCAGGCCGATCCTACTGCCGACTTTTCGCGCTACCGCAGCTTCGCGTTCTTCAGCCCGCTGGCGCTTGAGCAGCACGGCTATACCACCATCACCAGCAACCGCATCCGCGCCGCGGTGCGCGCGCAGATGGAGTCACGCGGCTACCGCTTCGATGAAGCCAATCCGGACCTGTGGGTGAACCTCAACGCCTATCTGCAGGACAAGACCCAGGTGACCACGATGCCGGAAGTGGATTACGACTATTACTACAGCTATCGCGCACGCGGCTATGTTGCCGTGCCGTACTGGCGCGACCGCACTGATGTACGTCAGTACACCGAAGGCACCTTGAACGTGGACGTGGTGGATGTGCGGAAGAAGCAACTGGTCTGGGAAGGCGTTGCGGTTGGCACGGTTGGACGGCTGAAGCCGGAACAGCGTGGAGAGCGGATCGATGCGGCGGTGGCGGCAATCTTCGCCACCTACCCGTATCGCGCCGGCATGGCCGCTAGCCCGACTCCCTGAGATCCGCGCCTGCGGGCCTTGGTTCAACCACACCGCTAGGCACTGGCAATGAAGGGATGCGTATGCACTCGCGCTTGAGATGGATCGTGATGGCGCGCAGGCACCCGTCGGCGTGGCTGCTGGCGGTGCAGTTGCTCGGCGTACTGCTTTACCCGGCGATGGAGCATATGCCGGCCGGACGCGCGCTGTTCGGCGCGTTCGGCATGCTGGTGCTCGGTTTGGCGGTATGGGTGGTGCGGCGTAGCCCACTGCTGTTGTGGCTGGCATTGACGCTGGCGATCCCCGCGGTGGTGTTCTCTATCGCCGGTGCCTTGTTGGGGCGCCACTCGTTGGTCGCGGTGGCGCAGGCATTTGAGAGCCTGCTGTATTTCTATACCTCGTGCAGTCTGATCGCCTACATGCTGCAGGACCACAAGGTCACGCGCGATGAGCTGTTTGCCGCTGGCGCTACCTTTACCTTGCTGGCTTGGGCTTTCGCGTTTGCCTATTCAGTGTGCCAGCACGTCTATCCAGGCAGTTTTGTCGCCACCAGCGAAGGCGATTTCAGGAGCTGGGTCGAGTTGCTTTATCTCAGCTTCAGCTTGTTGTCAGGGGTGGGCCTGAGTGACGTGGTCCCTGTGCATCCACAGGCACGTGCTTTGGTGATGCTGGAGCAGTTTGCGGGCGTTATGTACGTTGCGTTGGTGGTTTCAAGGCTGGTTGGCCTGACCATCTACAAGGCAGAGAAAACTGAACGCTAGATAAAAAAATCGCGCCAGAAGGCGCGAATCATGTAGCTGATTATGTAATTTCGTCGGCGAGAGAGAGCCTGATGTCGTCCACGTTTGGCACGTGGGGAACTTCATTAGAGTAATATCTGTTCCAGATAAAACATTTGCTCTGTGCGTTGATGCCTTTTGCGGAATTTGGCGGCTTGTAAGGGCTAGGGCCCTGATAGCTGGACACAGGATTGGTGTCCGCCAGCGATTTTGAAAGACCGCGATGGCAACGAACCCCACCGAAAAACCTAGCTCTGACCGACTGCGCGTCGGTGAGTGTCTGGTGGTGCTTTCCTCTCGTGAGGTGCATCTGCCAGGGACACGCAAGACTCAACGGCTCACACCCAAATCGGTGGGGGTGTTGCTGGCGCTTGCGCGTAGGCCAGGCCAGGTCGTGACCCGCGACGAGCTGTTTGCCGAGGTCTGGCCGGACACCATGCCGACCAATGACGTGCTGACCCAGGCTGTGACCCAGTTGCGCAAGGTGTTCGCCGCAACCGAGGCTGGTGAGGGTGCACCTTATATAGAAACCATCGCCAAGACCGGATATCGGTTGCTTGCCGCGGTGGTTTGGGAGTCGACTCCGGAAGTTGCGACTGTTGATGCGTTCGAGAGCGCTGACGCGGCGGTCGCTGATCCAGCGTCTGCGGACGCGCGCGAATCAGCACGCTACAAACGCCGCAAGGTGCGTCGCTATGGTTTGCTGGCAATCGGCATTGCCTTGTTGCTCAGCACGCTGGCGATGGCATGGCTGTTGTGGGGGCGTGACGCGCCGTTGCAGGCCGATGCAACGGTTGTCGAGGGCAACCGCGTGGTGGGCAGCCCGGCGCGCCCCTACAGGCTGATCACCGCTACCGAAGGCGTTGAGGTAAATCCCTCACTCTCGCCTGATGGGGCGTTGGTGGTGTTCGCCCGCGAGAAGGACAACAGCTCCAGCTTGTGGATACAAAGTGTGAGCAATGCGACCGCAACGCCGCTGCTGGCTCCGCCTGCGGGCGCCTCGGATCGTTTCCCGGTGTGGTCACCGAACGGACGTAATGTGGCCTTTGCGCGCTTCCTGCCGCAGGGCGGCTGCGAAGTGTTGGTGGTGTCGGCAACCGGTACCGGCCTGCGCCGCGCCACCCGTTGCGACGGTACCGACATGCTCAGCTTTGACTGGGCACCGGACGGTGCGAGTCTGCTGTTTGGTTCCATGACCGGTCGTTACGCCAGTCGCGGTATCCGCAGTCTGGATCTGGCATCGGGACGCTGGTCTTCCGTGCAGTACGAGATGGGTGCCGACGATTTCGACTATGCACCGCGCTATTCGGTGGACGGGAAGAAGATCGGTTTCGTACGCAATCCCCAGGTGGGGGATATGTGGGTAATGGATGCCGATGGCAGCAATGCGCAGCGCTTGACCGACGAAGCGGCGGAGATCCGCGGTTGGAGTTGGCTGGGTTCGGATGAAATGGTATTTGGCCGACGCATCGACAGCGAAGCGCGCCTGTATCGCTTGGACGTGGCGACGCGCGCCCTGCGTGACATGGGTATTGATAACGCGCAGAGCCCGGCGGTGTCGCGTGGTGGTGGCAACCTGGCATTCATGCGCAGTCAGCCGCAGTACGGCCTGTTCCGCATTCCGCTGGGGATGAATACAGGCGCGCCGCAGCGTCTGTTTGCGTCCTCTGCGCGTGATGGCCAGCCGATGGTTTCGCCTGATGGTGCGCAGTTGGCGTTCACCTCGGACCGTTCCGGTGCGTTTGCACTGTGGTGGGCGCGCTTGAATGAACCGGCGTCCCTGCAGATGATCGAGGGTATACGTCCTGAGGCGCGTCAGCCCATGGACTGGTCCGCCGATGGGCGGCATCTGTTGGTGACTGGCCGTGATGCTGATGGCACACCTGGTATTTATGAAGTCGCGCCGGAAGAAGGTAATTGGGTAAAGCTACCGGTGCCTGCACGTGAACCACTGCAAGCGGTGTATGGGCCTGCCGCCAATACGTTGCTGGTGGTGGAGCGCGGTGACGACGAGCGGATGGCATTGACCTTGTTTGACCGTAGCCAGCAGCCGTGGAAACGCCTGGCATCATTGGAAGGTGTGTCGCAGGTGCGCTACGACAATGCGGGGCAGCGGGTGTTGTTCACGCGATTGGCCGGTGGTGGGCTTTGGCAGGTGGCGCCGAGCTTGAGCCAGGACAGTGTGAAAACCGTGCACGCCGAGCTGCCTAGTCGCTGGCGTTATCGCGCTTGGGCGGTGGCGGCCAATGGCGCCGTGGAATACCTGGACATCAGTCGGGACTGCAGCAGCCGGCTCACTGCCATTGCTGGTGACGGGGCCAGTCAATGTCTGGATGCGAGGCGCTTCAGTGCGGGCAATGGTGTGAGCCTGGCACCGGATGGAAAGGCGGTTTTCATCGCCTTGGCCGCCGCTGACAATGCCGATATCGGGATGATGCGCATTCCGCATCGCGCGCCCCGCCGGGTGATGGGCCTGGCTAAGTGGTTGTCCCCGTAGGAAATATTGGCTTCGGAAATTTTTCGTAAGCCATATCGGGAATATTTCGCAGCATTCTCGCCGGACTTTCCTGACCCTCGCCGCCAAAGTTGGCAAAACGTTCGCTCAATAAGGGCAAACGATGGTGTGCGACATGCGGCAGGTTTCGTGGGTGGATCGTGGTCAGTCGGTATCGTTCGAGAAGCCTGCGGAGGATGGCCCGCGGCCTGCTTGTGTAGGCGTGGCCCGACTGGGCAGCCTGCAGACTTCGGGCACCGTGTTCACCGTCTGGCTGCAGCTGCGTGGCACCGCCTGGGTGGAATCCAAGGAGGGTAAATTCCGCTTGCGTCAGCGCGAGTGGATTGCTTTCGAGAAGGAATCTCGTCCGCTGATCCAGGCTGGTCGCGATGGCATGTGCATTGGTATCAGTCTGGATACCGATGCATTGCGCATGCTCGGTACCTTGGCCGATTGCAGCGTCTACACCGGGCGTGGTCGCATGAGTCTGGGTGAAGCGCGTTTGGCGCTGCGCCTGTGGCGCGAAGCGCAGGCACCTGGTTCAACCATCCACCAGCTGCGTCCTCTGCTGTTGCATCTTGCCTCCCTGCAGCGTGATCTCGCCGGCACCGTGCAGCGTTGCCCGGGGCGCTCACGTATCCGCAAGCGACAGGTATTTGGCCGCATGCAACGTGCGCGCATGTACCTGGAAGGCAATAGCCATCGCGTCGTACGCATTGGTGAGTTGGCCGAGCTGACAAACTTTTCCAGCTGGTATCTGTCCAAGACCTTCCAGAGTCTGTATGAAGAGAGTCCCCAGTCCTTGTCGGCGCGGCTGCGACTGGAGCGTGCAGCGATGCTGTTGCGCGATACCGACATGATGATCGGTGAAGTGGCCTCTGCCAGCGGTTTTGACAACTGCTGCAGCTTTGCACGTGCGTTTCGTGCACGTTTTGGCGCATCGGCCACGCAGTATCGTGAGATGCCGGAAGTCTTGAGGCCAGACTCGGCAAAGCTTAAGGATGGCTCGTGCAAAACCAAGGTGGCAGTACGAACGTAACGTTCAGGGGTGTTTAACACACCGCTAACTTTGTCGTTTGTTTAGCTCTTTGGAGAGATTGATGAAGCTTCGTAATTCTGCAGTGCGGTTGGGCTTGCTCCCGGCCGGCATTGCTATTGCCTTGACCCCCTCTTTTGCTTCGGCGCAGGAAGCTGCTGCCGGTGCCACCACCCTGGACCGTCTGGAAGTCACCGGCTCGCGCATTCGTGCCGCGAACATGGAAACCCAGCAGCCGATCCTGACCCTGAGCCGTGAGAACCTGGAAAAGCAGGGCTTCACCTCGGTCGCTGACGTACTGCAGAACATGACCTCGGCCGGTTCCCCGGCAATCTCGCGTTCGGAATCGCTGGCTTCTGGCGAGAACGTGGGCGGTTACTACATCGATATCCGCAACCTGGGCGCCAACCGCACCCTGGTGCTGATGAACGGCAAGCGCCTGGGCGCTACCTCGGGTGGCTACCAGGATCTGAGCCAGATCCCGATGTCGGCCATCGAGCGCATTGAAGTCCTGAAGGACGGCGCTTCTGCCATCTACGGTTCGGACGCCATTGCCGGCGTGGTCAACGTGATCACCCGCAAGAACTTCGACGGTGCTGAAGCCAACGTCCATGTCGGCCAGTACGGCGAAGGCGACGGTGAGCTGAAGCAGTACTCCTTCACCATGGGCGCCACCGGCGAGCGTGGCAGCCTGACCCTGTCGGCTGAGTACTCCAAGCAGGATCCGGTGATGGCCGGTGACCGTTGGTACTCGCGTGATGGCGGCAAGGGTCCGAACTCGACCCCGGCTGACTGGAGTGCGGTGACCAATAAGGGCAGCTGGTTCGGCCCGTGCGGCCCGGGCGGCGCCGATGCATGGTGCACCCTGAACGAGGGCGGCAATCCGAAGAACGTTGCGGATTACCACCCGATCACCCAGGGTGAGTTCACCAACGCCAATCCGGAAATGAGCCTGCAGACCGGCATCGAGCGCAAGTCGGTGTACGTCAACGGCACGTACGACTTCACTGACAGCATCTCGTTCAACGCCGACATCCTGTACAACGAGCGCAACACGGACCAGCAGATCGCCGGTTACCCGTACCAGTCGGCGCAGGCAGCGATCAATACCCCGATGTCCGCTGCTTCGGTGTTCAACCCGACCGGTGAGCAGATTCAGTTCCGTCGACGTCTTTCGGAAGTGCCGCGTACCACCGACAGCCAGCTGAAGACGCTGCGCTTCGCGCCGTCGGTCAGCGGTTTCTTCGATTTCGCCGGCAAGTCGTTCGACTGGAACGTCGGCGCGCTGTTCAACCGCAACGAATCGGTCAAGAGCAACTACGGTGACATGAGCCTGATCGCTTCACGTCAGGCGCTGGGCCCGTCGTTCATCGACGACAAGGGCGTTGCCCGTTGCGGCACGGCGGACAAGCCGATCGCTGGCTGCCTGGCCTGGAATCCGCTGCTGCCGATCGGCGTGGCTGGCCCGGGTTCGCTGGCGGACAAGGATCTGCAGGAATTCCTGTTCCCGACCTACACCACCACCGGTGTTTCCAAGACCACCGCGTTCACCGCTGACCTGGCTGGTTCGATCATGACCCTGCCGGCCGGTGATCTGGGCTTCGCCGTCGGTATCGAGCACCGCGAAGAACAAGCGCGTTACGTGCCGGATGCGTTCATGCAGTCGGGCCAGTACACCGGTCTGGCGCAGAGCACCACCAACGGCAAGTACGACCTGGACGAGGTCTACCTCGAGTTGAACATCCCGGTGCTGGCCGACATGGCCTTCGCCAAGGAACTGACCATCAACGTTGCCGGCCGTTACTCGGACTACAGCAACTTCGGCGACACCGTGAATGGCAAGTTCGGCGTCACCTGGCGTCCGCTGGATGAGCTGCTGGTCCGCGGCACCTATGCGGAAGGCTTCCGTGCGCCGTCGATCGACAACATGTATGGCGGCGTGGGCGCGAGCTTCGAGCGCTACACCGATCCGTGCTCGGTCGGCGTGGCCGGCAGTGTTGCCGGCAATGCCGCCTGCACCGCCGCGGGCGTGGCTCCGAATTACGTGCAGCTGGGTCAGGGCTCGGAGCCCTGCACCACCTGGCCGTGCGCTACCCCGGACCAGTTCATGTCCGGTTCCAATCCGAACCTGAAGCCGGAAACCTCCACCAGCAAGACCGTTGGTCTGGTGTGGAGCCCGCGCTGGGTGCAGGGCCTGGACGTCTCGCTTGACTGGTACAACTACCAGATCAAGGAAATGATCATCTCCGACAGCGTCACCCGCATCCTGCGCGATTGCTATGTGCTGGGTAACAGCAGCCGTTGCGCCGGTGTCGTGCGTGCGGCCGATGGCCACATCAGTGAGATGTTCTATGGCCTGGCCAACCTGGGCCAGATGGAAACCGAAGGTTACGACCTGGGCGTGAAGTATCGTCTGCCGGAACTGGCCATCGGCCAGATCTCGCTGGATTGGCAGACCACCTACACCGTCAAGTACGACGAAGTCGGCCAGAACAAGGCTGGTGACAAGATCATCATCGGCAACGTCGGTTCGCCGGGTATCTTCCGTGTGCGCTCGAACATGGGCGTGAACTGGGAGTACGGTGACTTCGGTGTGAACTACACCGCACGTTACTACTCGGGCATGAAGGAAACCTGCATCAGCACCGCCGAGGGCTGGTGTGACCTGCCGAACCGTTATGAGAACGGTGAGAAGGCTCCGCTGCGTACCACCGGTTCGAACACGTTCCATGACCTGCAGGTCAGCTACAAGGCACCGTGGGATGCAACCATCGCAGTTGGCGCGAACAACCTGTTCAACCACCGTGGTGCGCTGCAGTACTCGGCACCGAACAGCGCCTTCGCGTACTACGGCGGTTTCGACATCGGTCGCTTCCTGTACCTGAAGTACACCCAGCGCTTCTGATCCATCGAAGCACTGTGATGCATGACAAAGGGTGGGCCGCAAGGCCCACCCTTTTTCTTTGCGCGTTGAGTAAAGGTTGGGCCAGGGCGTGCTTTGCCGGCCAGCCTGCGCCGCTGTGAAAGCAGGGCGGCACGCAATCCATCAACACCTGCCAGACCCGTAACCGGGTTAAGCGCAACGCACCCGGGATGAACCGGGCAACGCAAGCCAATGCCGCGCGCAGGTCAGTCACGTTCAACACACAGAAACAACAACGGCCGCTATGCGGCCGTTGTCATTCAACCCTGGTTTCGCAGCGCGATAGAGAGCAGGCTCAGGCCTCGAGGCTCACGCCCATCAACTCATCGGCCATTGCCCGCCACTGCTCCAGCTTGGGCAGTACGCCGACATTGGCCAGATACTGCTCATCAACCGCGGTGCCGGCGGCCAGTGCCGTGGCAACGTGGACGGCACCGGCCACCCAGAAGCTGCGCACATTGGAGCGCCCCGGCTGCAGCTGGAAGGCGACCGCTTCGATGATCGGCATCGGCAGGCCCCACAGGCCCATCAGATAGGCACCGGCCTCGGCATGGCCGGGCCGCGGGTCATCGCTCTGGGCGGGCAGGCGCTCGTCCCGCACGCCTGGCAACAGCAGGCCGATATCGGCCAGCAGTGCGGCGGTGGAACCGAGCTCGGCGCTGGATGCAGGCAGCATCTTGGCGGCCAGGCGTGAGGCCATCAGTGCGCGTGATTGCAGTGCGTTGCGGTCGGGCCCGGACATGCCGGGCAGGGCGAATACTTCACTGGCCAGGACCAGGTCGCGCAGGGTGGCCATGCCCAGGCGGGTGACCGCACCACGCAGATCGGAGATGGCGCGGCCGCTGTTGAAGAAGGCCGAGTTGGACAGCTGCAATACCTTGGCAGCGATGGCCGGGTCGGCTGCGACCAGCTTGGCGATCTCCGCAGAGTCGCTTTCCTCGTCCTCTTCCAGCGCGTGGGTCAGGCTGATGTACAGATGCGGCGGCGAGGGCAGCTTTTCGATGCGGCCGATGGTCTGGCGCAGGTGCGGGCTGTCCAGCAGTTCGCGCAGTTCCTCCAGGCTGGTCAGTGCTTCAAGCAGCACCTCCGGAGCCAGCGGCAGCGGCAGGAAACGATGGGCAACGCCAATGATGCGCGCCGATGGCACGCGCTGATTGTTGTCGCCGTCGATCAGTGCGATACGGATGGTTTCCGGGCGCAGCGTGCGGATCTGCCCGAGCAGGGTGGCTGGGGCCAGGTCGGCCAGTACCGGCGCAACGATGATCGCGTCGATGGTGGCCGAGGACACCGCAACGATGGCGGCACTGCCATCCGGGACCGACTGTACTTCCCACTCATCGCCCAGATCGGCGACGTACTCAAGCAGCTCGGCCGACAGGTTGGCTTCGCCGCCGACTAACAGGATTCGCAAGACACTTCCCCTTGGACAAAACGCAAAAGCCAGCACAAAAAACAGGCCGGAAACCGGCCTGTCAATGTAGCTGCTTGCTGGCAAAGGGTCATGCCCTCTACCAGGAAAACGTGATGGTTGTCGCTACGCAGAGCCGAGTATTACGACCGTGCGCAGTGCCAATCAGACATCCTGTTCCTGGGTGGCAAGGTAGCTCTTGTGCGCCTCGACCAGGATGCGCTTGGCTTCGGCGGCATCGCCCCAGCCTTCGATCTTGACCCACTTGCCCTTTTCCAGATCCTTGTAGTGCTCGAAGAAGTGGCCAATGCGCTCCAGCCAGTGGCTGGACACCTGGGCGATGTCTTCGACGTGGGCGTAGCCGCTGAAGATCTTGGCGACCGGCACGGCGAGGATCTTCTCGTCGCTGCCAGCTTCGTCGCTCATCTTCAGCACGCCGACCGGGCGGCAGCGCACGACCGAGCCCGGGACCAGCGGCAGCGGCAGCACCACCAGCACGTCGGCCGGGTCACCGTCGCCGCACAGGGTCTGCGGCACGAAGCCGTAGTTGCAGGGGTAGCGCATCGGCGTGGACAGGATGCGATCGACGAACATCGCGCCGCTTTCCTTGTCCATTTCGTACTTCACCGGCTCCGAATCCTTCGGGATCTCGACGATGACGTTGATTTCTTCCGGCGGGTTCTTGCCCGGCGAGACCAATTTCAGGCTCATTGCGCTGACTCCGAATCGTTGTTGGTTGAAAAAGAGCTCCATTCTACGCGCACCACTATTGCGGCGCACCAAACCTCAGCGAGGCGGGTGATCGGGGTCGGGGAGGCCGCTGGGAACGCACTGTCGCGCAATACATATGAGAACCATTATCATTATCGATGTATGCTTGCCCGCCCAGGGCCGCCTTGTGCGGGCGGCCCGTTCTGTCTTCACAGCCTCCAATGTCCAGCAACGCCACCACTTTGACCGAACTGCTGATCCGCGAGCGCCCGGCCTTGCTACGTCTGGTGCGCCAGATCCTCGGCACGGACGGCGGTGCCGACGACGTCATCCAGGGGGTGTGGTTCAAGGTCCGCGGGGTCGGCAATGAGCCGGTGATCGGTAATCCGCGCGCCTACCTGTACCGGCTGGCCAGCAACCTGGCCACCGACCACGGCCGTGAACGTACCCGCCGGTTGCGCCTGCAGGCCGAGAATTACCTGTGGGGGCCGGACGAGGTGCTGTCCACCGAGGAACAGGTGATGGCGCAGGACGAGTTGGCGCGGGTACTGGAGGCTGCCGAGCATCTGCCAGAGCCCACCCGCAGCATGTTCCGTCTCAACCGCCTGCAGGGCCTCACCCAGCCGGAAGTGGCGCGGCGGATGGGGGTATCGGTAACCACGGTGGAAAACCATCTGCGCTTGGCCCTGCAGCGCCTGGCCTGGGCGCGCAGCGGCGGTTAGCGTTGCAATTCCTCTTGGGGATGCAATGGCGCGGTTCGTCATGTAGTGAGATCGCTGTTCTGTATTCCGCCCGTCGCCATCACAAACAAAAGCAGCAACGCCAGCCCATGAGCCCGCCGTCTTCCTCGCCACCGTCCGACAGTCCCGCTGCGCAGCAGGCGCGCGACTGGCTGCTGCGTCTGGCCTCGGGGACCATGAACGAGCAGGACATGCAGACCTTCGAGCAGTGGCTGTTGCTGCCCGGACACCGGCATGCATTTGAGCATCAACGGGTACTGTGGCGCAGCCTCGCTGCCCGTCCGCAGACCAGCGTGGTGGTACAGCGACCTGTGCGGCGCACGCAACGCCGGTGGTTGGCAGCGGTGGCGGTGCTGGCGTTGTTCTGCGGGGTGATGTCGGCGCCGGAGCTGGCGCTGCGCATGCGCGCTGATTACCGCGCGGATGTGGCAATCCGCCAGGTCAGCTTGCCGGACGGTTCAACCGCAGTGCTGGATGCCGGGGCCGCCATTGCCGTGCACTACGGCGAGGCCACGCGGCGTATCGAGCTGCTGCGCGGGCGCGCCTGGTTCGAGGTTGTGCCGCAAGCCGGCGCGCCATTCCGCATTACGGTTGGTGATGGCGTGGTGGAGGATATTTCCACCGCGTTCGTGGTCAGTCGTGACGGCGATCATGTCGATACCGCGGTCGAGCAGGGGCGCGTGCGGGTTGCGGCGCGCCCGGATCAAGGCTGGATGTACCTGCAGGCCGGGCAGACAGCTGGCTGGAGCAAAGGCGGTGTTGCCGAGCTGGGCGCGGGACTGGCAGCAGATCACGTCGCAGCATGGCGACGTGGCGAGTTGCTGCTGGAAAACGTGCCGGTGACGCAGGTGCTGGCCGAGTTGGGGCGTTATCGGCCCGGCCATGTATTCGTGCGTGGCGATCTGTCGGCGTTGCCGCCGATCAATGCCGCGTTGCGTCTGGATCAACCCGAGCAGGCGCTGGATGCGCTGGCTGCGGGCAGTGGCTTGCGGGTGACACGGTTGCCGTTCGGCATCGCCATCGTGCAGGCACAGGAAAACGAGCTGCCAGCGCGTCGCTAGCTGAACTGGGCGATTGATCTTGGGGGTTTGCCCGGTTCATTCGTCTTAACCCCGACCGTACCTCAGCCGCCGCCACGTACGTCGAACCTCCGCCGCCTCATTGCGGCTTCGACAACAGGATTTTCAATGCCCAGTTCTTTCCGCGCCGGCCCATGCCTGCGCCTGTCCCGTCTGCACGTCGCGATGCTGGCCGCCGGCCTGGCAGTGATGACGCCAGCCGTTCCCGCAATGGCGCAGGCCACCGTGGCCAGCGCCTCCGCGCAGTTCGACATCCCCGCACAGCCGCTTGCCGCAGCCCTGGGCCAGTACATGCGTCAGTCTGGCGTACAGGTGGCCTATACCGCAGCCCTGGCTGACGGTGCCACCTCGGCACCGGTTTCCGGCCAGCTGGCACCGGCAGCGGCGCTGCAGCAGCTGCTGCGCGGCACCGGCCTCGCAGCCCGCCGCAGCGGCAATGGTGCGGTCACGCTCGAAAAGCTGCCGGCAAGCGCCAATGCCGATGACCTGGTTGTGACTGGCACCCTGAGCGTGGCCGGTGATCAGCGTGGTGGCGAAGGCAGCGGCAGCGATGCCGCGCGCCTGCTCGATACCTACCGCACCACCGGTTCGACCGCCTACATCCCGCAGCAGACCATCGAACGCTTCCGTGGCACCTCCACCGCCGACATCATCAAGGGCGTGGCTGGCGTCACCGCCGGTGACCCGCGCGTGGGCAATGCCCTGGACGTGAACATCCGTGGCATCCAGGGCCAAAGCCGCATCCCGGTGATCATCGATGGTGGCCAGTCCACCATGGATACCTACCGTGGCTACGCTGGCCAGTCGCAGCGCACCTACCTTGATCCGGACCTGATCTCCAACATCACCATCACCAAGGGGCCGAGCCTGAAGGCAAACGCCTCCGGCGGCATCGGTGGCGTGGTCGAGATGGAGACTTTGAAGGTGGATGACGTGCTGCGCGAAGGCCGCAACAGCGGCATCCGTGTGCGCACCGGCCTGGCCAACAACAGCGCCAACAACGTGCCCGACTACAGCGCCGCACCGCGCACCGACCGCAACGCCACCGGCAACCAGTTTGCCAACGTGGCGGTGGCCCAGCGTTGGGAGCGTTTCGACCTGGTCGCCGCCTATGCCTGGCGCGATACCGGCAACTACTTTGGCGGCAAGCACGGCTATGACGACTTCCCGCAGACCCGGCGTACGCTGGCACCGCTGAACCCGCCGCGTACCGAAGTGTTCAATACCTCCTCGCGTTCGGAGTCGGCGCTGCTCAAGGGCACCTGGCGCATCGACGATGCGCAGACGCTGGAATTGGGCTACCGCCGCTATGAAGGTACTGCCGGCGAGATCATGGCTTCGCAGATCATCCGCGTGGACCGCGACCGTGTGCCGCAGTGGGACCCGGGCCATGTCGATATGGACAGCTACAGCCTGCGCTATCGCTTCAATCCGGACAGCGCCTTGGTCGACCTGCGTGCAAACGCCTGGTACACCGATGCAGAAAGCCTGATGTACAACAGCCTGACCGGCATCACCCCGTGGTACTTCGACCGTCGCACCGAGTGGTATGACGCGCCTAGCTTCAGCGGCAACCCCGGCTACAAGGATGCCTACGCCAATCCGCTGAAGCAGCAGCGCTTCGGCCTGGACGTGAGCAATACTTCGCTGCTGGAAACCAGCGCGGGTCTGTTCACCTTCGACTACGGCCTGTCGCTCAGCGACGAGGACATCCGCCCGAACTCGCCGATCATGCATGACGATCTGGTCAACAACCGCTTCCTGCGCAATGCCGAGCGCAAGGAATACAGCGCGGTCGCATCGATCAAGTGGGAGCCCAATGAACACTGGGAGTTCATGGCCGGTGGCCGCTGGAACCGCGTCAACGTACACGATCGCAATCGACTGGCGAAGGAAGACAAGTTCGAGGCGGATGGTCAATACCGCTACACCCAGCTGCTCAACGGCGATCCGAAGCTGCCGTCATGGCGTGCCAAGCGTATCGCGATGTTGAACTGGTACCCGGATGCCAATGGCAACTTCACCCAGGCCTCGCTGCTGGCCTCGCCGTACAAGAAGGGCACGGTGGCGGACATCGGCGGCTGGAACTTCTATGACGCCGATGCCGCAGAGGATCTGATGGTGCCGGTGAGCTGGACCTGGTCCAAGCCGATCAAGCGCCGTGACAGCGCGTTTTCGCCGACTGCAAGCGTCACCTACCGCTTCGACGAAGACAGCATGGTTTACCTGAAGTACGCCGAGGGCACCAAGCTGCCGAGTCTGTTCGAGACCACGCTGGGCCTGTTCACCGCCGCCAAGCCAGTCGGCGAACTGAAGCCGGAGCGCTCCGGCAGCTGGGAAATCGGCGCCAGTACGATCAAGCGCGATCTGTTCGCCAATGGCGACCAGCTGGCACTGAAGCTGGCCTACTTCGATACCCGTGTGGATGACCTGATCACCCGCGATTACCGCACGCTGTCGGCTGGGCTGATCCGCAATGTGGATCGCTTCAAGGTGTCGGGCATGGAGTTCCAGTCCAACTACGATGCCGGCAAGGTGTTCGCCGACCTGTCCGCGCATTACTACTTCAAGGCCAAGACCTGTGCGCCGGATATCGCCGCGGAGCGTCGTGAATACGGCATCAAGCGCAACATCGAGGAGCTGAAGAACACCCCGAACTGCGTGGACGGTGGCTTCGAGGGTTCGTACAGCAATACCCAGAACCCGCCGCGTTACACGGTCAACATGACCCTGGGTTCGCGCCTGTTCGACGAACGGCTGACCTTCGGTACCCGCGTGGTGCACAACGCCGGCCCGATCAGCAAGCTGGACAAGGAATGGAACGTCGGCCTGTCGGCGATCCAGCAGCTGTACCGTCCGGCGACCATCGTCGACCTGTTCGCCAGTTGGTCGTTCAACGATCAGTGGAACCTGGACGTCAACCTGGACAACGCCACCGACCGTTACTACCTGGACCCGCTGGCGCTGGGCATCCTGCCGGCACCGGGCCGTACCGCGCGGATGGCGCTTACCTTCCGTTATTGATGGATAGGGTGTGATCGATGCAGCAGGTGATCCCGGCGCGGCAGCGCCGGGATTGCCGGTTGCAGCACACCATGCAGGCCACTTGGGGGAAGGCCCCCGGCAGACGTCTCAATCAGGACGACCAGCCAGTCCATCAGAAGATGCAGCCGGTTTCCCCTCCGCTTCGTTGTTGCAGACCATGACCACGACCGAAACCATTGCAGCTCCCACCCGTAGCCAGCGCCTGAAGGCGGCTACCAGCACCACGCACGATTCGCTGGACAAGCGGATCATGTCCGAGGACATCTTTGCCAGCCGCGAGCGCTTCGCCAAGTTCGTGCGCGTGCAATACCGTTTCCACCGCGACATCCAGGCGCTGTATGCAACGCCGCTGCTGCGCGCGCTGTTGCCTGATCTGGAACAGCGCCAGCGCCTGCAGCAGATCGTTGCTGATCTGGGTGACCTGCAACAGGACGTTCCCGCCGGCAGCGCCGCCGTCATCCCCGACGACATCGAGCTGCCGCAGGCGCTGGGTTGGCTGTACGTGGCTGAAGGCTCCAACCTCGGTGGCACCATCCTGTTCAAGCTGGCTGGCAAGCTGGGCTTGGGCGCGGCGTTTGGTGCCAGCCACCTGGCCGCACATCCGGATGGCGCCGCCCGCCACTGGCGTGAGTTCACTGCGTCGCTGGATGGCATCAGCATGACCGAAGCGCAGGAAGCGGCGGCCATCGAAGGCGCCAATGCGGCATTCCGCACGGTGCGTGGCTACGTCGAGCAGGAATTCGCCTGATGCAGGTGGGCGCACCAGCAGACACGATGAAGGCATCGACGTGATCCGCTGGCTGTGGTTCTGCATGGGATGGTTGATGGTGGCACTGGGCGTGATCGGCGCGTTGCTGCCGGTGATGCCGACCACCATCTTCCTGATCCTGGCGGTGTGGTGTTTCTCCAAATCCTCGCCACGCTTTGAAGCGTGGCTGCTGCAGCATCCGCGCTACGGCCGGCCGTTGCGGCAGTGGCGCGAGCAGGGCGCGGTGAGTCGCAAGGGCAAGTGCTTTGCCGCTGGCGGCATGGCGCTGGGCTATGTGCTGTTCTTCATCGGAGCGCATCCGACCTGGAAGCTGGCTGTGCCTGTGGCGATATTTTTCCTGGCCAGCGCCGCTTATGTGCTGTCGCGGCCCAGCCCGCGTGAGCCGGCCGATGGTGGCGAGCAGCCATGATGCAGTCCGTCGCCGTCGCCGCGCTTCCACCTGCATCAGCCCGATGCGACATCTGTTCGTACAACGTTCAACGCACCAGCCAGATCGCCAGTGCGACTTTCTCCCACGACGATCCGGAATCTTTCCATGCACGCTGACATTTCCTCGCACGCCGCCACACAGGCACTCACACCCTGGGCCATGTACCAGTCCGCCGACTGGGTCGTGCAGGCGGTGATGATCTGCCTGGCATTGGCATCGCTGGCCACCTGGACGGTATTGATCGCCAAGACACTGGAGTTGGGCCGTATCGGCCGTGAGCTGCAGGCCGCACGCGAGGTGCTGGAGGTCAGCGGTAGCCTAGATGGTGCCGATGCGCAGCCGTTGCTGCAGCAATCGGATCTTGCACGCGGCATGCTGGGTGCGGCGCGTACCGAGCTGGCGTTGTCGGTTGATGCGCAGGGGCATGATGGCGTCAAGGAACGGCTTGGCTCGCGGCTTGAGCGCATTGAACTGGGTAACAGCCGGCGCCTGCGCAGCGGTGTCGGTCTGCTGGCAAGCATCGGTGCAGTGGCACCGTTCGTCGGTCTGTTCGGCACCGTGTGGGGCATCATGAACAGCTTTGTCGGCATCGCTGCGTCCAACACCACCAATCTGGCCGTGGTCGCACCGGGCATCGCCGAAGCTTTGCTGGCCACCGCGATGGGCCTGGTCGCGGCAATCCCCGCAGTGGTGATCTACAACCACTTCAGTCGCCGCCTGCTGAGCCTGCGCGCACTGGGTGGTGACATCTCCGCCAGCGTGCAGCAGATCGTCTCGCGCGATCTGGATTGCGGTCGCGCGCTGCCACGCGACCCGCGCTGAGGCCTGGCAATGGCTATCCGTACTTCCCGTGAGTCCGACGACGAAGCGCTGGACGAAGCGCACGAGATCAATGTCACCCCTTTCATCGATGTGATGCTGGTGCTGCTGATCATCTTCATGGTGGCCGCGCCGCTGGCAACCGTCGATGTGCCGGTGGAACTGCCGGCCAGCAGCGCCAAGCCACAGCCACGCGATGCCGAGCCGCTGTTCCTCACCGTGCAGGCCGATCTATCACTGCGCGTTGGTGAGACTGCAGTGTCGGCTGATGCGCTGGCGGCGGAACTGGAGCGGCGCACGCAGGGTGATCATTCGCAGCGCATTTTCCTGCGCGCCGACCGTTCGGTCAGCTATGGCGATCTGATGGAAGCCATGAACCTGCTGCGTCGTGCCGGCTACCTGAAAGTGGCGCTGGTCGGGGTAGAGCAGTCGCCGTGACCGCCGCTACTGCATCCTCCCGCCTGCGTTGGGGCGGAAGTTTCGCGCTGGCGCTGCTGCTGCACGCCGTGGTCATAGGCGCGGCGTTGTGGTGGAGTCTGCGCACGCCGCCCGTGCTGGCCGACCAGCAACCGCTGGAAGCGGTAATGGTCGATCTGGCCGAGACGCCCGAGGCTCCACCAGCCGCGCCAACCGAGATCCCGCAGGGCCCGCCGCAGCAGGAGCAGCAACGCAGCGAGCCGATCCCGGCGCCGCGCTTGGAGCGCGAGCCACCGCCGCAGGAGCCCGAGGTTATGGACGCCTACGTGCCGCCGCAGCCGCGCGAACACGTGCCTGCCTCCGACGCCCATACCGTGGACCAGACCCTGGCGCCGCCAGATGTCAGCGCCGAGCCCAGCGAGCGCTATGCCGCCCGCCAGACCACGGCCGGGCAGCAGGCGCAGGCCTCGGTCAGCTGGCAAGGGCAGCTGCTGGGGCATCTGGAAAAGTACCGTCGCTATCCACGCCTGGCCGAGCGTCTGCGCCAGCAAGGCGTGGCCTATGTGCGCTTCAGCGTGGACAGGCAGGGCAAGGTCAGCAATGCCAGGATCGGCCGCAGCAGCGGTCACGACAGCCTGGACGAGGCCACGCTGGAGACAGTGGCACGCGCAACACCGGTGCCGGTACCGCCAGCGGACGTCGCTGGCGACCCGGTGGAGGTGATGGTGCCGGTGGAGTTCTTCATCAACCGTAGGTAAGCGGCAGCCCCTCAGGCGACCTATCGACGAGGGCTGTCCCCTCTCCCGCGCCGCGGGAGAGGGGTAGGGGTGAGGGCGCTTTCCGCCGTTCTCCTGCGGCGTGACTTTGACCGTCATCCCGTAGGCAGGCACTCAATCCCACGAGCAAGAAGTGCTGCGTCGCGCATGTCGCAAACAGCCCCGTCCTGGAAAAGTGCATCTACGGCCGCCCGCAGTTAGCCTGCCCCCATGGACTCCCTGATCGCAGCTTCCGCACGCGCCCTGGCCACCGGTGATGTACTCACCGCGCTCAAGCACGTCGCATTGCGTGACGATCCTCCCGCACTGGCGCTACGCGGAATCGCGATGGCCCAGTTAGGCGACCTGACCCGTGCACGCGAGCTGCTACGACGTGCGCAACGTGGCTTCGGCACACACGAAGTCCTCGCACGCGCACGCTGCGGTCTGGCCGAAGCCGAAGTAGCATTGGCGCTGCGGGAACTTGGCGGCAGCTCCGAACCGCTGTCATCCATCGCGGCCGTGCTTGATGCGCAGGGTGATGCGGCCAACGCACTGCAGGCCTGGTTGATCCTGGCGCGGCGATTGTTGCTGCTGGGCAAGCTGGATGAAGCAGCGCATGTGCTGGCCAGGTTGGAGGGAAGGCAGCTGCCACCCGCGCTGAGCGCCATGGCTGATCTGACCGCTGCGACCTTGGCAATGCGCAGGATGCAGATTGCGCAGGCACGCGCTCTGTTGGAACGTGCGCGGATGGCTGCGGCGCAAGCAGGTGTCGGGGCGCTGCAGGCAGAAGTGGACGCAGCCCGCATCAAGTTGGACCAGCCGGCTGCGCGTTGTCTTGGTGCAGGTGCGGATCAGTTGCTGCGTATCGATCAGGTGCAGCAGCTGTTGGATTCCGACGCACTGATCGTTGACGGGTGCCAGCGCGGCATCAGGTCTGGTGCAGGCTGGCAATCGCTGGCAAGGCGTCCGGTGCTGTTCGCGCCTGCCCGTGCGCTGGCCGAAGCCTGGCCGGGCGAGGTTGACCGCGATGTGCTGATCAGCCGCGCATTTTCCATGCATCACTACGACGAGACGCTGCGTGCCCGGCTGCGTGTGGAAATAGGTCGCCTGCGCGGGCTCATCGCGGCGCAGGCGCAGATTGAAGCGACAGCTGCTGGCTTCCGTCTGTCCCCTTGTTCGGCGACCTCGGTGAAGGTATTGCTCCCGCCCATCGAAGGCGAACAAGGCGCACTGCTCGCGTTGCTTGCCGATGGCGCGGCCTGGTCGACCTCGGCATTGGGTTTGGCCTTGGGTCAGAGCCAGCGCAACGCGCAGCGGGCGCTGCTGGAGCTGGAGGTGGCAGGGCGCGTGTACGCGATTGGACGCGGACGAGCGCAGCGCTGGCGCGCGGTGCCGTTGAGCGGATTCACGACGATCTTGTTACTCCCTGCTGCGCTGCCGATTGACTAGTGTCGCTGGCAGGCAGCCAATCGCGGACATGCCAGGAGATCGCAGCGATGAATACCCAAACCCTGAATCCTGAGGTTGCGGCGGCCAAGGTCCGCCCTGCCGAGGTGGTACGCAAGTACGGCCCGTTTGCCGGCTCGGACACCATCAATGGCGTCAGCTTCGATGGAAAAAACGTCTGGGCCGCCACGGGTGCGGCGCTGGTGGCCTTCGATCCGAGCGATGGCGGAACGGTGCGGAGCTTGGCCGTGCCTTGTGACGCCGGTACTGCGTTCGATGGAACCTATCTCTGGCAGATCGCCGAAGCGCGTATCGACAAGATCGATCCGCAAAGTGGCGAGGTGCTGGCATCGATCCCGGCACCGGGCAATGGAATGGATTCGGGCATGGCGTGGGCGGAAGGCAGCCTGTGGGTGGGGCAGTACCGGCAGCGGAAGATTCACCAGATTGATCCAGCCGACGGCAAGATCCTGCGCACGATTGAATCCGACCGTTTCGTCACCGGCGTGACCTGGGTGGATGGGGAACTCTGGCACGCGACAGGCGAGGCAGGGCAGAGTGACATCCGTCGCCTGCAAGCCGATACCGGCGCGGTGCTTGAGCGCCTGCAGATGCCGGAAGGCATCAGTGTGAGTGGGCTGGAAGCGGATGGTGGCGAGCTGTTCTATTGCGGTGGGGGTAATGATGGTCGGGTGTATGCGGTGAAGCGTTCGGGTTGAATGGTGTTGTGCTCTACGGCGGGCTGATGCTATGTCAGCTTCGCGGCTTACGCCGCTCCTACAAGTGCCGCTGCTTGCCGAGACGCTTTGTGTACCTTCCGAATCTCCAGTTGCTGGATACAGGAGCCCCTCTCCCGCATGCGGGAGAGGGGGTGGGGTGAGGGCAGCTTTTCGCAGTCGGCTTCGACTACAACAACGGCACCAACAGCAGCGCGACGATATTGATGATCTTGATCAATGGGTTGATCGCCGGTCCGGCCGTGTCCTTGTAGGGATCGCCAACCGTATCGCCAGTCACAGCGGCCTTGTGCGCTTCACTGCCCTTGCCGCCGAAGTGACCATCTTCGATGTACTTCTTGGCATTGTCCCAGGCACCACCACCGGTAGTCATCGAGATCGCCACGAACAAGCCGGTGACGATGGTGCCGATCAACAAACCACCCAATGCCTTCGGCCCAAGCAGCAGGCCAACCACCACCGGCACTGCGACGGGCAGCAATGAAGGCAGGATCATTTCCTTGATCGCCGAGCGAGTGAGCATGTCCACCGCCTTGTGGTACTGCGGTTTGGCGGTGCCCTGCATGATGCCGGGGATTTCGCGGAACTGACGGCGGACTTCTTCCACCACCGCGCCGGCCGCGCGGCCCACCGCCTCCATCGCCATCGCGCCGAACAGATAGGGGATCAAACCGCCGATCAGCAGACCGATGATTACCGTGTGATCGGACAGGTCGAAGGCGAATGTTTCGCCCGGATGCGCCATCTGCAGGTTATGGGTGTAGTCGGCAAACAGCACCAGTGCCGCCAATGCCGCTGAACCAATCGCATAACCCTTGGTCACCGCCTTGGTGGTATTGCCCACCGCATCCAACGGATCGGTGATGTTGCGGATTTCCGGCGGCAGGTCAGCCATCTCGGCAATACCGCCAGCGTTGTCGGTGATCGGGCCGTAAGCATCCAGCGCGACGATCATACCGGCCATCGACAGCATTGCGGTTGCAGCGATGGCAATGCCGTACAGGCCGCCAAAATGGAAGGCCGACCAGATCGCCACGCAGACTGCGATCACCGGCAACGCGGTGGATTTCATAGACACGCCGAGGCCGGCGATGATGTTGGTGCCGTGGCCGGTGGTCGATGCCTGCGCCACGTGCTGCACCGGCTTGTACTGGGTGCCGGTGTAGTACTCGGTGATCCAGACGATCAGGCCCGTCAGCACCAGCCCGATCAAGGCGCAGATGTACAGATTGGTGGCGCCATGGCTGGAGTCGGCCATCAGTTGCGTGGTCACCGGCCAGAAGGCGATGGCGGCCAGCACGCCGGAGACGATCACCCCCTTGTACAGCGCGCCCATGATCGAGCCGCCGGCTTTCACCTTGACGAAGAACGCGCCAATGATCGAAGCGATGATCGATACCCCGCCAAGCACCAGCGGATACAGCACCGCATTGCGACCGACTTCGGCCATCATCATGCCGCCAAGCAGCATGGTGGCGATCACCGTCACCGCATAGGTCTCGAACAGGTCAGCGGCCATGCCGGCGCAGTCGCCAACGTTGTCACCGACGTTGTCGGCGATCACCGCCGGATTACGCGGGTCGTCCTCGGGAATGCCGGCTTCGACCTTTCCGACCAGGTCTGCGCCGACGTCCGCACCCTTGGTGAAGATGCCGCCGCCCAAGCGCGCGAAGATCGAGATCAGCGAGCTGCCAAATGCCAAGCCGACCAGCGCATGCAGGTTGTCGGCCTGGGGCAGGCCCATGCGTTGCAGAATCAGGTAATAACCCGCCACGCCAAGCAGGCCCAGACCGACCACCAGCATGCCGGTGATAGCGCCACCACGGAACGCGACATCCATCGCCGCGCTCATGCCGTTGCGCGCGGCTTCGGCGGTGCGCACGTTGGCGCGAACCGATACGTTCATGCCGATATAGCCGGCAGCACCGGACAATACCGCGCCGACCGCAAAACCGATCGCCGTGTACCAGCTGAGGAAGACACCGACCAGCACGAACAACACCACACCGACGATGGCGATGGTCAGGTATTGGCGGTTGAGGTAGGCCCGCGCGCCTTCCTGGATGGCGGCGGCGATTTCCTGCATGCGGGCATTGCCGGCAGGTTGGCGTAGGACCCATTGGGCCGAGATGATGCCGTAGACGATGGCGACAGCAGCGCAGACAAGCGAAAGCACAAGACCGTACTGTTCGAGCATGACCCCTCCAGCGTTGGTGGATGCCATCCAGCTGTGGATGAAGCGGGGACACGCCGGGTAGATCGAAGCACTGGAACAGACCCGGGCCGCGTGCGGCTGTGGTACGTGTCGCTGTGTTCAAACACTCTGAGGCGGCCTGAGTATGACTGCCAGCTGTCTCGACCGCCAGCCGCCCCCTTCTTGCTGTTGGGTTCAGTCGGATGCTGGCAACGTCGCGTATCTGTCCATGTGGAATCGCTGCCGATGAAAGCCCTGCTAGTCCTTGCCGTGACGGCCTTGTCGCCGCTGCCGTTGTTGGCGGCCAACGCCAAGCCCGAGATCGAACGTCCGGCAGCCAGCGCGCAGGCCACTGGCGCGGTGCATACCGTGCGGCAGATCCCAGAAGCCTGTACCCGCATCGAAGGCCACTTCACCGGCACGGCGGCGCAGCCGTATGACATGCAGTTGGTGCGCACCAGCCCGCAGTGCCAGCCGCGTGCGGTGTTCCTGGATGCCAGCAAGGTCAATCCCAGCGAAGCGGCTGGCTGGAAGCTCAATGAAGTGGCGCGTATTCCCTCGGCATCGTGCAGCACGCAACAGGCGGTGATCGAAGTGTGGCGCAAGCCGGCCGGGCAGCAGGTCGCGCTGGACGGGCAGGGCCAGAACCGGGTCTATCTGGGTGACGCCAAGGCGCAGGCCGCGGCCGGGCGGTTGGCGGCATTGCCGGCGTATTCGGCGCGCCTGCAGATGGAAGGCAGACCCTGCCGCTGAGTGCGGCAGGATCAAGGCTGCTCTCCCGTTGCGCTGCTTATTCGCGCAGCTTCAGCTTGTCAGCCATACCGTTGAAGGTAGCTCCATCGGAAGGTGACAGGTTGGGACGGCCAGCGAGTACGCCCATGGTGATGGTTCCCTGCACGAAGTAGGTTTCGCCTTCTTCCACTTCCATAGTCAATACGTCCTTGGCTTCTGAGTGGACGGTGTACTGATGGGTGCCCGGCTCGGCTAGATGGACGAAATAGTTGCCGCTGCGCAGCTTGCCCAGCTCCTGTTCGCCTTCCCGTACCTTGAAGCCGATCGCGCCGCCGGTGAACTTTGACGGACGGAAGAAGACGATCTGGGCTTTGTCGGCGGGGGCGGGGGCAATCAGCCCACCGTGGGCAGCGGTCTCTCCTGGAACAGGGCTGTCGGCGACGGCAGCATCAGTAGCCTGCGTTGGCGTGGTCGAGGTGTCGGCGGCTTCAGCTTCTTCAGGGGCGGTGGCTGACGGTGCGCCGGCCGGAGGCGCTTCCTGCGCGGTGGCAGCGGCATCGGTAGCCGGCGGTGCCTGCACTTGTTGCGCGAACACTCCGAACGGGGTGAGCAGACTGGCAGAAAGGACCACTGCACACGAACGTAGACGCATCGAACTACTCCTTGGGTTGGACCGGGGTTTCCGGCTGGGATGTAATGGCGGGTACTGCAGTTGCAGTGATGTTGTCCGGGGATGCGGCAACCGGATCGACCGCGCTTGCGGCGCCTGGCTGGGCCCGGACTTCGATGTCGGCTGTGGACACTGCGCTTGCAGCGGGTGCTGGCGCAGCCTTGGTTTTGGCGACGCCGCGCGTACCGGCGGGAATCACGATCTCCCTGCCCCTGATGAACATGGCGAACGGGCCCGCAGCGATTGATACGCCGATCGCCATGCCGCTGTTGTCATCACCGGTTGCGCCAAGTTTGAAGCCACGTAGCAACAGCGCGCCTTGTGCCGTTTCCAGCGTGCGTGCAGCAATCAAGAGTTCCCCGGGAGCACCACCACCGCGTGCGGCAGCTGCGTGCACGATTTCGCCAGTCCCACGGGTTCCGCGGGGCAGTCGCTCAACGCCGTCGAGCAACAGTGGTTCGGCCAGGGTGATGGCGAAAATGTCACCGCGCTTGTGTGTGGAGGACGCGAGTGGTTCGGCGATTTCAATGAAAACAGGAGTACCCGACGGAATTGCGGGAACAGCTTCGGTCACCTCTGCGAGGGGGGACTGCACCGCTGCCGGCGCCGGCGGTGAGACTTGTTGCTGGGCGGCTGCGCTGCCGCATATGGCGTACAGGACCAGCGCCATCGTGGCGTAGCGGAAAATGACTGACGACATGTTGATTGGCCCCCGCCTGAATGGCTGATCGTAGCCGCAGCGGAGCACATTTGAAATGTGTCAGGCGGCTTTCCCTGAGCAGCGTCATGGGCGGTGGCTGCGAAGGGCCGAAGCCGGAGTGCATCAGCCAGCGGCAGCGGTCCTGTCCTGCTGTGCCAGTTGCTGACCAACTCGGTAGCCTGCCGCGGCCAATACGCAGACGATGAAAAAGCCAAGCATCCCGATCAGTATCTTGCGGAACATGGTGCACCGCCGGTGTGGAGAGCTTGAGCTGAGAATGCGCTGCCGATCGGAGCGCCACACCTGCCTGAAGTAATACCGGTGATCAGTCCCAGCTATGGCGACGAGCCACGCTCGACCGGGGCATTGCCAGGAAGGCGCTTCGGTAGAGCCGAGCCATGCTCGGCTGGGCGTTACCGGGAAAGCCTCCGCCGAGCATGGCTCGGCACTACATGAGGAGCGCCTGCCGAGCATGGCTTTCCACCACGCAGTAGTTCCGTCAGCGCTGGTCAACCGTCACCAGCAAGGGTGAGGCGAAGATGGCCGCAGGCGAAATCACCGGCTCGGCCAACGGGACGTGGTTGCCGTAACGTTCGCGCAGTTTGCTGCGGACCACCGGCGCCTGCAGGTTGAAGCTGTCCAGGCGCGCCAGTGGCGCCAGCTCGATGCCAGCGGCGTCGCGGTACAGCTTCCACACCAGTTCAGAGCAATAGATGCGTTGGTCAGACCATTCGAAGGCCAGGTCGTAGGGGCGGCCCACATAGCGTGTGGCGGCGGTGTGCATCCGGGCCTTGTTTGCAGGTGTCAGCGGCCTTGATGGGCGTTTGATCACATAGTGACGCTGCGCACCGCGATCCAGCCAAGCCCGCAAGGGCGTATACCGCACTGGCTGCACCGCTTCCAATACGTGGGCTTGACCGCCACGCAGCAGGACGACACCCATATGGCTGTAACGCGAGCCGGTGGCGGCCTGTACTGCTGCACTTTGGCCGGAGGTGGAGGTGTGGAACACGATATCGCCATCCTGCGGTGTGTAGGCGCCGGCCAGTTGTGCGGACGCCATGCACAGCAGCAAGGCGATGCACTGCATCGCCCTGGAACCAGCGGTGAAGCGACGCGGAGGCCGCAGACAGCACCGGCGAAGGCGCGACATCAGCCTTCCCAATCTGCCAGCTTCTTCGCCACGGCGACGTTCTTCAGGCTCACGTATTTCGGCAGGCCATCGCGACCATACGGCAGCGGCGCTTCGCCACGAATCAACGGCTGCAGATAGCGGCGCGCCTTCTCGGTGATGCCGAAACCATCCTTGCGGATGAAGCTCGCCGGCATCTTTTTTTCGTGGTTGGCGACCTTGGACAGCGGCGCGGCTTCGATCTTCCAGCGATACGGCACGTCCGAGCTGCGCACGATCACCGGCATCACCGAGTTCTGTCCCTTCAGCGCGAACTGCACTGCAGCCTTGCCCACTGCCTGCGCCTGTTCCCAATCGGTCTTGGAGGCAATGTGGCGGGCCGAGCGCTGCAGGTAATCGGGCAGGGTCCAGTGCACCTTGTAGCCGAGTTCGGCCTTGACCTTGCCGGCCAGGTACGAAGCGACGCCGCCGAGCTGGGTATGGCCGAAGGAATCCTTGACCCCGCCGGCGTCGGCGACGAACTGACCGTCGGCGGTATGGATGCCTTCGCTGGCGACCACAACGCAGAAGCCGACCTTCTCAACGACCTGCTTGACCTTGGCCAGAAACACCGGCTCGTCATAGGCACGCTCCGGCAAGAGGATGATCTGCGGTGCGTCGTCGGGGTTCTCGCCAGCCAGGCCCGCAGCTGCAGCCAGCCAACCGGCGTGGCGGCCCATTGCTTCGTAGATGAAGACGCGGGTCGAGGTCTCAGCCATCGCTGCCACGTCCAGCGCCGCCTCGCGCACCGAGATCGCGGTGTACTTGGCCGCCGAGCCGAAGCCCGGGCAGGTGTCGGTGACCGCCAGATCGTTGTCGATGGTCTTGGGTACGCCCACGCAGGTCAGCGGGTAGCCGTATTCCTTGGCCAGCTGCGAGACTTTCAGCGCGGTGTCGGCCGAGTCATTGCCGCCGTTGTAGAGGAACCAACGCACGTCATGCGCCTTCAAAACCTCCAGCAAGCGCTCGTACTTGGCGCGGTCCGCGTCCAGCGACTTGAGCTTGTAGCGGCATGAGCCGAACGCGCCGCCGGGGGTGTGGGCCAGCGCGGCGATGTTGGCTGCCGACTCCTTCGAGGTGTCGATCAGCTCCTCGCGCAGCGCGCCAAGGATGCCATTGCGCGCAGCCAACACCTTGATTTTCCTGGCTCTTGCTTCAGTGATGACGGCCGAAGCGGTGGCGTTGATGACGGCGGTGACGCCGCCGGACTGGGCATACAGCAAGGTGCCTTTGGACATGGGCAATACTCTCCAGAGCGGGGGACATTCCGGGACATTGGCCGGATGCGGTAAGCTGCACATATTGCGGTGCAGCGTGAATCGGCCCATGAGTCTAACGCCGCTGTCCGTCCCGTTTCCTCAAAACATATGGGAGTCAGGAATGCGATTGGTTCTGTTGGGACCGCCCGGTTCGGGCAAGGGCACACAGGCGACGAGCCTGAAGGAACAACTGCAGGTTCCGCACATTTCCACCGGTGACCTGCTGCGCGCCGAAGTGGCCGCCGGCACCGAGCTGGGCAAGCAGGCCAAGGCGGTGATGGATGCCGGCAACCTGGTGTCCGACGATATCCTGCTGGGCATGCTGGAATCGCGCCTGTCGCAGGCCGATACCGCCAAGGGCTTCATCCTCGACGGCTACCCGCGCAACGTGGCCCAGGCCAACGCGCTGGGTGAACTGCTGGCCAAGCTGAACCAGCCGCTGGATGCCATCGTGCAGCTGGACGTGCCGACCGAACTGCTGGTCGAGCGCATCGCTGGCCGCGCCCAGGAGCAGGGTCGCGCCGATGACAATCCGGAATCGGTGCGTCAGCGTCTGCAGGTCTACAACGATTCCACCGCACCGGTGATCGACTTCTACGCCGCCAAGGGCACCCTGGCGCGCGTCGATGGCGTTGGCGCGCTGGACGAAGTGCTGACCCGCATCCTGGCGGCGATCAAGCGCTGATGATGCAGGGCGCCGGCGGGTAACTGCCGCGCCCATCTGCGTGTTCGCTGCGGCGGCCACGCATACAGAAACGCCCGGGTCCATGAGCTGGATCCGGGCGTTTCGTTTGTAAAAAGCCAGCTAAGGGCGTGCTCACGGCCCCATCAGCATGAGCTCCCTGGGGATGGCCTCTTGGGGAGTAGGACCTGAGGGATACTGAGGCTGGCGTCACGTATTTTCATTGTGAATGTCGCGTGACGGTATCGGGGAATCCCCTACAGGAGATTGGGGATACAGCCAGGGTTGGGCTTGGATACCCCAAATCCAGCGCATCGGCGACAATCTAGGGATGAGCAAGATCCATATTCTCGGCATTGCCGGTACTTTCATGGGCGGCGTGGCCGCCCTGGCCCGCGAACTCGGTCATCAGGTCGAAGGTAGCGATCAGGCGGTATATCCGCCCATGTCCACCCAACTGGAAACCTTGGGGATCAGCCTGTCGCAGGGCTATCTGCCCGGCAATATCAGCCCTGATTGCGACGAAGTGGTGGTGGGCAACGCACTTTCGCGCGGCAACCCGGCGGTGGAGGCGGTGCTGGATTCGGGCCGTCGTTACACCTCGGGTGCGCAGTGGCTGTCCGAACAGGTACTGCCGGGCCGCGATACGCTGGCCGTAGCCGGTACCCATGGCAAGACCACTACGACCACGATTCTGTCGTTCCTGCTGCAGGCGGCCGGACGCGAGCCGGGTTTCCTGATTGGCGGTGTTGCAGAGGATTTCGGGGTGTCGGCGCGGTTGGGGCGGTCGGTCATCGGGGTTGAAGATAAGGCCTTACCCCCATCCGCCCCTGCGGGGCACCCCCGCCTTCGCGGGGGCAGGCCCTTTGTCCCCCCGGTGGGGGAAGGGGAGGACGCGTCGATCCTTTCGGATCGATCAGTTTCAAGTCGACCACTTTTTGTGGTGGAAGCTGACGAATACGACACCGCGTTCTTCGACAAGCGCAGCAAATTCGTTCATTACCGACCGCTGGTCGCCATCCTCAATAATCTGGAATTCGATCACGCCGACATCTTCCCGGATGTGGCCGCGATCCAGCGCCAGTTCCATCATCTGGTGCGTACCGTGCCGGGCCGTGGTCGCCTGATCGTCAATGGCGAGGACAAGTACCTGGCCGAAGTGCTGGCGATGGGCTGCTGGACGCCGGTGGAGCGCTTCGGTTTTGATCCGTCGCTGGAATGGAGTGCACGCCTGATCAACCAGGACGGCAGCGCCTTTGCGGTACTGCACCGCGGTGCTGAAGTAGCGACCGTGGAATGGTCGCTGCTGGGCCGACACAACGTGCTCAATGGCCTGGCTGCCTTGGCCGCAGCGCATGCGGTGGGCGTTGATGTCGCCACTGTCGCGCCGGCCTTGGCAGGTTTCCACAGCGTCAAGCGGCGCATGGAAGTGATCGGTCAGGCGCAGGACATCACCATCTACGATGATTTCGCCCATCACCCGACCGCCATCCACACCACGCTGGAAGGGCTGCGTGCCAGGGTCGGCGAGGCACGCATCGTGGTGGCGATGGAGCCGCGCAGCAATTCGATGCGCTTGGGTGCACATTCGGATGCATTGGCGCCGTCGCTGGATACCGCCGACGCGGTAGTGTTCCTGGCGCGTCCGGAGCTGCCGTGGGATGCGGCCAGGGTGATCGATGCGGTGCGTGGCGATGCGCAGGCGGTCAGCGATACCGATGCATTGCTGACCAAGCTCGGCGATGTCGCGCGCGCTGGCGACCACGTGGTGTTCATGTCCAACGGTGGTTTCGACGGCGCGCCGCGGCGTTTCCTGGCGCAGCTGCAAGGCGGCTGATCCAGCTGTTTTTCCGACCGGGTTGCATGCAACCCGGTACTGCATTGATGACGTTCGCACGCGATGAATTGTCGTCGCGGTGTGGTGGAGTACCATCCGGCTTGTCTGCCGAACACCTGTCATCACCTGGATCATGCAATTGCTCAGTCTTGCCCTGTTTCCCCTGCACGCGGTGTTGCTGCCCGGTGCGATGTTGAACCTGCGCGTATTTGAGCCGCGCTATCTGGACCTGGTACGCGAATGTGGGCGTACCGGCAGCACGTTTGGTGTCTGCTTGATCCTCGAAGGCGAGGAGGTTGGTGCGCCGGCAATCCCTGCTGCATGGGGCGTGGAAGCGGTGGTCGAGGACTTCGATGTTGGCCCGGATGGCGTGCTGGTACTGCGCCTGCGTGGTGCGCGGCGCTTCCATGTTGTGGCGACGCATGTGCGCGACAACGGCCTGGTGATGGCCGATGTCGAATGGTGTGAGCGCGACAGCGACGACGAGCTGCAGCCCGAGCACGGATTGCTGGGCACCTTGCTGGAGCACATCATCGAGCAGATTGGCGGCGAGTACGCAGCTGCCGGCCCGGCGCAATTGGATCAGGCGGCGTGGGTGGGCTGGCGCTTGGCCGAGCTGTTGCCGTTGCAGGAAACCCAGCGGCTGCAGTTGTTGCAGGAAAACGATCCGCAGCAGCGGCTGAATCGATTGCTGGAGTGGATCCCGGAGCTGGACGTGCCGATCGAGGAAGATCTGTAGTTCAGTTGTAGGAGCGGCGTCAGCCGCGAAGCTGGCAATGCTCCGAGGCGAGCGGAAACTGCAATCTGACGACGTATCGGCTTCGCGGCTTACGCCGCTCCTACATTGCTGGCCAGCAACGCCCTGGTAGTGCCGAGCCATGCTCGGCAGAGGCTTTCCCGGTAACGCCCCCTGCCGAGCTTGGCTCGGCAC